>JBBRIN010000468.1:0-3984 GCA_038221115.1 Tepidisphaerales bacterium | reverse complement strand
GGCGTTTGCCCGACGCGGCGCGAGGATCGGGAACGGATGAAAAGCAATCGAACAGGCTGATCGATGTCTCCGACATGGTTTGGTCCTCCTTGACCAGTACCCATATCGGCTATCCTAGCCGGAGAACTGAAAGGCCCTGGCGGCCGGGGCTGCCAACCTGCCAACCTGCCAACCTGCCAACCGGCGGTGGAATCAGCCTTTTTCGGGGGTTTTGACGTGGAATTCTTTTCGGGAGCAGACGATCGCAGCGACGATGGTGCAGGCGAGGCTGGCGAGGAGGAGGATTTTGATGCAGGTGCCGAGAGTGGGGTGTTCGAGGAGATCGGGGTCCATGCGGATATCGAGTTTCCAGGCGTCGGCGGCGATGTTGGCGGGGCCGACGGGGGTGGGGATGAGGAAGGACATGGCGCGGTAGGCGGTGAGGCGGGTGTAGTAGATGACGGTGATGAGGCGGATGCTGAGGGGGAGGTTGGCGAGGAGGCCCTCAAAGATAGCGGCGTAGACGATGCCGACGACGAGGGTGCGCTTGGTGAGGAGGCTCATTAGGCCGAAGAGGCAGCAATAGGCGATGACGGCGAGGCTGTGGATGGACATCGCCTGGAGGCAGCGGCGCAGGACGTCCTCGGGCCGGTTATCGGCGCGGACGTAGATGGCGGCGTAGGTGAGCGCGGTGAAAATCAGCGTCAGCAGAACCGTGGTGGTGAGGGTGGCCAGCAGCTTGAAGACGTAGAGGGCCCACTTGGGGATGGGGCGTATGAGGAGGTAGGTGATGGTTTGTTCTTCCTGCTCGTCCTGGATCATTCCGGAGGCGTAGAGGAGGGCGACGAGAGGGAGCAGCGCCTGAGGGATGAACATGAACGCGAAGATGAATTCAAGGCCGATGCCGGGGACGTCTTTGGCGGTGGCGCGAATGACGATGGCGAGGGCGGCGGGGAGGAGGAAGAGGGCGGTGGTAATGAGCCAGCGCTTGCCGCGGAGGTGTTGGCGGAGGGTGAGGAGGTAGAGGGTCCAGAGTGCGGTGAGGGTGGAGGCGAGGCGACGCGCGGGAGCTGATGGCCCCTGCGAAGGGAGCCGCCCCCTCACCCTAACCCTCTCCCCCGGAGTACCGGGGGCGAGGGGACCATTCGGGGAATCGCGGGCGAGGGGATCGTTGATCGTTTGCGTCATTTGTTCACCAGGTAGTTGAAGACGGCTTCCATGTTGTCATCGTCGGAGTAGACCTCTTTGATGGCGGTGCCGTCTTCGAGAGAGAGGGCGGGGAGGCGGCTGTAAAAGGCCTCGGGGGAACGGGTTTCAACCATCAGCTTCTTTTCGTTGTGCATGACGCGGACGCCCTCGACGTCGTCCCATGCGAGGATCTTGGCGGCGAGGCGACGGTAGTCGTCGCAGGCGATCACGATGTGGTGAGGGTACTTGTCGATGAGATCGCGGATTTGGCGGACGTGGCCCTCGGCGACGAGGCGGCCGTGGTTGAGGAGGATGATGTTGGGTGTGAGTGACTGGACCTCGTGGAGGACGTGGCTGGAGACGAGGACGCTTTTGCCATCGGCGCCGAGGCGTTGGACGATGTCCATGAGGTCGCGCCGGGCGACGGGATCGGTGCCGGTGAGGGGTTCGTCGAGGAAGAGGACCTGCGGATCATGAACGAGGGCCTGGGCGAGCTTGATGCGTTGGCGCATGCCTTTGGAGTAGCCGCGGATGACGCGGGATTGGTGTTGGGTCATGCCGACGGCGTCGATGGTGCGTTTGGCGGCGTCGCGGGCATGGGCGCGGGGGAGGCCGGCGAGGCGGGCGGAGGTGTGGATGAAATCCCAGCCGGTCATCCATTCGTAGAAGGCGTCCTGCTCGGGGCAGAGGCCGATGAAGCGATTGAGGGCGGAGTTGTTCCAGACTTTTTGGCCGAGGACGCGGACGGTGCCCTGGCTGGGGAAGAGTTGGCCGGTGGCGAGCTGGAGGAGGGTGGACTTGCCGGCGCCGTTGGGTCCGAGCAGACCGGTGACGCCGGGGGGGATGTTGATGGAGAGCTTGTTGATCCCGATGACGTTGCCGTACCACTTGGAGACCTCGTGGAAGGCGACGACGGCGTCGGGGATCACTTGAGCCGATCCAGGGATTTGACTTGAGAGTTCAGGATCCATGCGGAGAGTCCGAAAAGCGCGAGGAGGACGCCGGCCGACCAGGTCCAGGGATATTGGGGGCCCATATATTGGAGAAGGAACTGGGGCCGCTCGTCGGGCGGCAGAAGTTTGCTGATGGATATCCAGGAGTCGTTGGATTTGAGCAGATGTTGTCCGACGCGGGATAGATTCGCGGTATAGGAAGCGAGGGGGCGCCAGTCGTAGGGGGCGGCGGCAATTTCCGCGGCGGCGTAATTGGTATAGGCCTTCTGGTAAACTTCCATCGACTGGCGCTGCTGGCGCATCCGGTCTTCATGGGTGTCGACGGCGTGGCGCGGTCGCTGTGGCACAGCCATTTCACGATACATCGCGTGGCGGCGCTGCTGGTGGTCAACGTTGTCGAGGATGGTGCCGACGGCGCTGCTGACGAACCAGATGCCGAGCCAGAAGAGGGCGACATAGCGTGAGTTTCGGGAAAGCGAGGAGAGGGCGAGGATAAGGAGGCCGGCGGAGAGGGAGATGACGAGGCCGTAAATAACGGCGGAGAGGAGCAGGGGGAGGGTGTCGCGGAGGATGGAGAAGTCGAGGCTGAAGAGGAGGCCGAGGACGTAGGCGACGATGCAAGGGAGGACGATGATGCGGCCGAGGAAGGTGACGATGACGCCAAGCTTGCCAAGGAAGTAGTCGATGCGGCGGAGTGGGCGCGAGAAGTAGAGTGGAAGAGCGTTGTAGCGCAGGTCGAGGCTGATGAGGTTGGGGCCGACGAGGAGGATGACGAGCATGGAGAGGTAGAGCTCGATGAGCAGGAAATAGCTGTAGCAGATGGTCCAGACCTGGATGCGGAAGTGGCGCGGGTCGAGGAGCATCTCAGGATGGAGGAAGCTGAGGAACGGCAAGATGGGGGCGAGGAGGGCGGACTTGCGTTCGAGCATTCCCCACATGCAAAGGAAGAAGACGAGGACGAGCGCGGGAAGCCAGGAGATGATCATAAGGAGGCGGAGAATGCGGTTCTTGGCGCCGATGCGGACGCCGTGACGGCTGATGGCGAGCCAGCGCCATGCGTGGCCGGAAAGCTTGCCGGACCAGTGTTGATAGCCTTGATCGAAGATCGGCATGGGGAGGGTTCGGGGTTCGGGGTTCGGAGATTTGGGTAAGAAGTTGGAGGTTGGGGTTTAGGATTCTGTGGGTTCTTGGACGGCTTTGAGGAAGACTTCTTCCAGGGTGCTGCGTTGGGGGCGGAGGTGGCGGATTTGCTGGTGTTGGGAGGAGGCGACCTGCCAGAGCATCTGCGAAGAGCCGCCTTCGGGGAGTTGGACGAGAAGCAGGTCATCGCGGAGGTCGGTGGTGCAGCCGAGCGAGGCAAGGCGCTGGGCGAAGGCGGGGGCGTCGGCCTTAAGGCGGACTTCAAAGCAGCGGTTATGGACCTGCTTGAGTTGCTGGATGCCGCCCTGAGTGAGGAGCTTGCCGGCGCCGAGGACGACGACGTAATCGCAGACGGCTTCGATGTCGGGGAGGAGGTGGCTGGAGACGAGGAGGCTCATTCCCTTGTTGCGGGCGAGGTCGCGGGCGAGCTCGAGGACTTCTTCGCGGCCGGCGGGGTCCATGCCGTTGGTGGGCTCGTCGAGGATGAGGAGCTTGGGATCGTGGATGACGGCGGAGGCGAGCTTGAGGCGCTGCTTCATGCCGGTGGAATAGGATTCGACCTTGCGGTAGCGGGCTTCGCCGAGGCCGACGTAGTCGAGGACTTCGTGGGAGCGCTGCAGTGCGTCTGTGGAGGACATGCCGACCAGTTCGCCGGCGTAGGCGACGAACTCGACGCCTTCGACGCGTGGGAAGAGGCATTCATTTTCGGGGGCGAAGCCGACGA
>JBBRIN010000467.1:0-3987 GCA_038221115.1 Tepidisphaerales bacterium | reverse complement strand
TCGCAGTCGCCGTGCGCAGCGAAGCGGTCACGCTATTGGCCGTCTTGCAACGTGAGGGCCGGCTGGTTGACTTCCTGTTCGAGCCGATCGGCGCGTACAGCGACGCCCAGGTTGGCGCCGCCGTTCGAGACATCCACCGCGATTGTGCGGCTGCGTTGGATCGGATGTTCGCGCTCAAACCCCTGATGGACGCGCCCGAGGGTTCCACGGTTGACGTACCGGCGGAATTCGACGCCGCAAAATTCAAAAGCGTGCGGACGACCGATAGGTCCGGCCAGATGGTGCCCGTCGATCCACTCCAGATGACCGCCCTGCCACCCATCCGAACAGTCCTGCATTCCGGAGAGCCTGCCCCGCGGGCTTCGCATCGAGTAACCCTTCAGGATGCACGCAGATCCCGTCTTGGATAGGATCGGGGCATGGAACCCATTCACGATGTCGAGGAGCTTGAAGAAAGATTGAGCCGCCCCACGCGCGGCGCGATCGACACGTTGCGCAAGATCAGCGGTGACATCGCCGTGTTGGGTGTGGGCGGAAAGATGGGTCCGACCCTCGCCCGCATGATCCGCCGCGCTTCCGACGAGGCCGGCATCCCCCGTCGCGTCATTGGCGTGTCCCGCTTCTCGTCGCCGGCACTGCCAGAACAACTCCGTCTCCACAATATCGAGCCCATCGCCGCCGACCTTCTCGATCGGCGCTCGCTCGCCCAACTGCCCGACGTGCCCAACGTCATCTACATGGCCGGGATGAAGTTCGGGAGCACCGGCCAGGAAGCGCTCACCTGGGCCATGAATTGCTATCTAGCGGGGATGGTGTGCGAGCGTTACCCGCGCAGCCGAATCGTCGCGTTTTCGACCGGAAACGTGTATGGCCTCGTCCCCGTCACCGGCGGTGGCTCGCGCGAAACCGACGTGCCGAACCCCATGGGCGACTATGCCATGAGCTGCCTTGGCCGCGAGCGCATGTTCGAGCATTTCAGCCGCGCAGCACGAACTCCGATCTCGATCATCCGACTGAATTACGCCGTCGAGCTCCGATACGGCGTGCTGGTCGATGTGGCGCGAAAGGTCTGGGAGCGCCAACCCGTCGACGTCTCCATGGGCTACGCCAACGTGATCTGGCAGCAAGAAGCCTCGGCCCTGTCGATCCAGGCGCTGGAGCGGTGCTCCACTCCACCGTTCATCCTGAACGTATCCGGCGGCGAGATCCTTCGCGTGCGCGACGTCGCCGCGCGCTTCGGTGAATTGATGTCCCGCCAGGCAACGATCATCGGCAGCGAATCACCCGACGCTCTGATCAACGACGGAAGAATGGCACACGAGATCTTCAACAAGCCGTCAGTCACTGCCGATGATATGATGCGCTGGATCGCCGACTGGATCTCGCGCGGCGGGGAAAGCCTGGGCAAGCCCACCCATTTCGAAGCGCGCGACGGGAAATTCTAGTTCTGGGCAGATGCTCAGGGGCGTGCAGAAGCCACGTATTCCTCCTTTACGTCGCTTCACACCCCGCCTACGCTCTGATCCCCCAATGAGCATCAACCCTGCCTCTGCCACGCCCGCACGCGATTCATCCGTTGAGCCCGCAGAGCGCCTCGATCGCCGGTACGTCACCGCCTCGCTGATGATCGTGATGGTGCTCGCCTCGATGGAGCAGACCGTCACCAGCACGGCGATGCCGACCATCATCGGCGAGCTGCATGGCTTCGAACATTACGCCTGGGTCGCCTCGATCTATCTGCTCGCCTGCACGGTTGCAATGCCGCTGTATGGTCGTCTCGCCGACGCTTGGGGCCGCAAGCGCGTGATCATTGCCGCCATCGTCCTCTTCTCACTGGCGTCCGTGCTGGCCGCGTCCGCGCGCAGCATGGTCCAGCTCATTGTGTTTCGCGGTCTGCAAGGCCTCGGCGCCGGTGGAATCATGCCGCTCGTCCTCACCATCCTCGGCGATATATTCACGCTCGAGGAGCGCGCCAAAGTCCAAGGCCTATTCAGCGCCATCTGGGGCACTGCCTCCCTTGCCGGCCCAGCCCTTGGCGCGTTTCTCGTCAGCACCCTCGGCTGGCGCTCCATCTTCTTCGTCAACCTCCCCTTCGGTCTTCTCGGCCTCGCTGTGCTGATGTGGAAGTACCACGATCACGAAAAGCCGCATTCGACCGACCTGGATCTGCCAGGCGTCGCCTATCTCTCAATCGGTTGCATGAGTCTCTTGGCCGTCGTCTCGCTCTTTGGCGGAGAAACCTGGTCGTGGACCTGGGGCGGCGCGTTGGCCCTCATCGCCGTCGTCATGGGCATCTTGTTCGTTCGCCACGAACGCATCGCCGCCAACCCCATTCTTCCTCCCGCGCTGATGATGAACCGCAACATCGGCCCCTCGCTCGTCGCCAGCCTGCTGCTCGGGATTGCCATTTTCTCCGTCGACACTTACGTCCCCCTCTACGTCCAGGGCGGCATGGGCGGCGGCGTGAAAGCAGCCGCCAGCGTCGTCACCCCCGTCATGCTCACCTGGGCGCTCAGCGGTGTCCTCGCCGCGCCGCTCATCGTCAAGCTGGGCTTTCGCACCATGGCCACCATCGGCTCGATCATCGTCGCACTCAGCTTCGGCGGACTCGTGCTCTGCGCCGTCTACCGCGCGCCCCAGTGGGTCATCACCGCCGTCCTCGGCATCATGGGTTGCGGCCTGGGCCCGGCATCCATGAGCTACCTGCTCGCCGCCCAACATTCCGTCGCCTGGCAACAGCGCGGCATCGTCACCAGCGCCGTCCAGTTCTTCCGCACCACCGGCGGCGCCGTCGGCATCGGCCTGCTCGGCGGACTCTTCAACCTGCTCATTCGACATGACCTATCGAGGCTGTCCCAGTCCGGCGTAACCGCCCGGGCGCTGCTCGATCCGATGCATCGCAAGGATCTTCCCCCGCAGACTCTGGCCTCCATCGGCACCACCATCTGCCACGGGCTGCTCTGGGTCTTCATCGTGATGTGGGCGCTGTCGATCGTCGGCATTGCAGTAACCCTGATGATGGCGAAGAAATCCGAGCGCGAATCGGCGAGCCGCGGCGAGGCGCTGGAATCGCTCGCCGCCTGAGCGACCGTCATTGCTGCTGTTGCTGCATTTCCTCCACGAGCCGAATCCCCTCATCGCTCATCCCGCGCCATCCGCCGTAGGTCGGCACCGGCAGCGAGCGCACCCGTTCCGCCGCAAGATGCGCCGGAATCATCTTCAGCGCCTGCGACTTCACGTTCACATCCATCGACTCGGTAGCCGCGCCCTTATATAGCCCGCGGTGGGGGGGCACGTCCGCATAATGCCGCCCGATCGCCAGCTTCACGAAGTTCTCGCCCGCAACGCAATTATTCGTCGGATCGAATCCCACCCATCCGATCGATGGAAAAAGCAGCTCGCACCACGCATGGCTCTGCGTAAACCCGCGGTATGACATGGCGGCGTCGCCCTCAGCGTGCAAGAACCCGCTGACATACCGGGCCGGGATGCCACACGCCCGCGCTATGCCGATCATCAGATGCGTGAAATCCTGACATACCCCCCGCCCGTGCTCCAGCACTTCGGTGATGGGGCTGGCAGCCGTCGTAATCCCCTTCTCGTAAACGAACTTTTCGTTGATCGCCTGGAGCATGCGCCCCGCCGCGCGCCCACACGCATCTCCAGGTCGCAGCTCGAGCGATGCCACCAGCTGCCGCAGCGCCGGCGTGTCGACGATCGGCCCGGCGAAGTGCAGGTAGTCGTAGTGCGTATAGTCGGTCAACTGCAACGGCCACGCATCCACCGCCGCCAGAGGATCCCATGCCGGTCGCTCCGTCTCCACAACGCTCGTCGCCACGATGTGCAGTTGCTTGTGGAACGAGTTGATGGTGAACGCATGCACCGTATTGCCCAGCCAGTCGAAGTAGCTGCTCACGCTCGCGCTGGGGCCGATGCTCAGCTCGAACGACAACCGATGCTGCTCCTGCTCCTGCCGCGGGCACATGC
>JBBRIN010000466.1:0-3995 GCA_038221115.1 Tepidisphaerales bacterium | reverse complement strand
TCGACGGACAGGCCTTCACCACCTTCAACACCACCTACCTCGTCGTCGCCAAGCTCGACCTCAACACCGGCGGCGCCACCGACACCCTCACCTACTGGGTCAACCCCACCAGCATCGCCACCGAAGCCGCCATGAATTCCTCCGCCCTCATCACCGGCTCCGTCCCCGTCAGCACCCTCGCCTCCAACACGGATTTCCAGCGCCTCAACTTCGCGTCCAACGCCTACGACGCCGCCATCAACTTCGACGAACCCCGCATCGCCACCGACCTCGCCTCGCTGGCGCTGGCCACGCCCACCCCCGAACCCGCAAGCCTCGCCCTGTTCGCGCTAGCCGCGACGCTCACCCTCAAGCGCCGCCGTCATTCTTTGTAAAGCCGCGACCGCCGGTCGCGGTCTGTTCCGCGACCACACCATTCAGAGCGGGGCTGTCCCCAACCCGGGCGGACCGCAGTTCCGTCTCCTTCAATCTGCGATCATGTGCGGCCGGCTTCACTGGACGGAATTGCCGTCCTCGCCACCTCCGCCCCACACTCCGGACACCGCCCAGGCGTCGCCGAGAGGTCGTACCCGCAAGAAATGCACAGTCTCGCTTCGCTCCGCCGCCGCTCACGTTCCGAACGGCTGAATCGCATGTGAACCAATTTTCCAACCCAAAGACCGACGCAGAATGCAAAGCAGCTCGCAGATAGAGCCGCGATTTCACGCCATGACCACGTCGAGTTCTCGAACTTCAGAGAGGGCATTCGAGCCTGGCGCAACGCCACCTCCGCTGCGACCACGGCCAAGACCCCGAAGGTGAACCCAAATGCGCAACTCGTCCATATCCCTGCGAACAGGATGTGCGCGGGTCGCCTCATAACGTCATCGTACTTAAATCCGATAGACGCGGCTCGCAAGCGACCCGGCTAAACAATACTCCTACCATGCCCCTCCTCACCCTCCTCGACCGCCCAAACTTCTTCACCCCCAACCCCGGCGCCCAGCACCAATTCCTCGACGACTACACCCACCGCTACTGCGCCCTCGCCGGCGGCTGGTTCGCCGGCAAGACCTGGGCCGGCGCCCGCAAGCTTCTCGACCTCCACGTCCACAACGCCTTCGACGCCAACGACCAGCCCACCTTCGTCAAAAGCGCCGTGATCGCCCCGACCTACCAGCTCGCCAACGACTTTGACCTGCCCGAGCTCCGCCGCGCGATGGACGAGATGGGCCTCAGCTACGAGTTCATCCAGGACCCCAAGCGATATTGCTTCACCCTCCGCGACCTCGGCACGCGCGATACCCCCAGCGAGATCCTCATCCGCACCGCCGACTCCCCCGACCGCATCACCGGCTGGACCGTCGGCGCGCTCTGGGGCGACGAAGCCGCGCGCTGGAAGTGCGATCCGTATAACCCCACCAACGATCCGTTTCTCCAGGCGGATGCGCGCCTGCGCGACCCGCGCGCCGCGTTCCTTCAGTTCCTGCTCACCTTCACCCACGAAGGCGACGACACCCGCGTCTATCGCGATTTCGAGTTCGCCCCCAAGCCCGATCACGTGCTCTACCGCGCCGGCACCTCCGACAACCCCCACGCCGCCGCCTTCGCCAAAGTCCAGCGCGAGCAGCTCTCCGCCGACCTCGCCAACCAATACCTCCACGGCCATGCCCTCTCCACCGCCGGCCAGAAGCTCTACTCCCGCTTCGACGAATCCCGCAACGTCTTCCCCGCGCTCGCCATCTCCCCCACGCATCCCCTCCAGCTCACGCTCGACTTCAACATCTCCCCCGGCATGCACGCCATCGTCGGGCAGCATTTCGCCGAGCGCGACCAGGTCACCGCCCTTTATGAGCTCCACCACAAACACATGTCGGTCGTCGATGTCGTCATCGCCTTTGCCGACCTCCTCACCCGACAACTCGCCAATTATCCCCTCAGCGCCCCTGTCCAGATTTTCGGCGACGCCACCGGCGGCTCCCACTGGGCCGGCGGCGGACAATCCTGCTACGACGTCCTCTACGAAGAGCTCCGCGCCTACGGCATCCCCTTCCAAAAGCGCGTGCCCAAAACCAATCCGCACGTCTCCGACCGCGTCCACACCGTCAACAGCGCCTTCTGCACCGCCACCGGCCAAACCCGCTACCTCATTCATCCGCGCTGCAAGCGATTGATCGACGACTACCGCACGATGCGCTGGGACGCCCGAGGCGCCGAGCCCGACAAACGCGACCAGAAACAAAGCCACGCCTCCGACGCCGACGGCTACCGCATCCACTACCTCTGCCCCATCCGCCGCGATACCAGAATCGGCCAGATCGGCATCTTCAACGGATAGCCCCGGAGGGGCGACAGACTGTAGCCCATGGCGTAAGCCATGGGTTGGTGGCCCAGACATTCCCGTCCACTCTGATAGCCCCGGAGGTGCGGCAGACTATAGCCGATAGCGCCGTGGGTGGTGGGGAAGGCATTGCTGCTCGCTTTGAGCCCGCTCCCCACGGCTGACGCCGTGGGCTAGATTCTGTCGCCGCTCCGCGGCTAAATCCATGACGCCCTATCCTCCAACCGAGCCCCCAACATGTTCTTCAAAAAGCGCAACCCCACTAAACAAGAGCAAACCCCCGCTCAAGCCCTCGCACAGGCCGGCGTTTCCGCCTCCCAAATCCCCGGCTTCCTCCCCCCGCAGCCCGGCACCTACGCCACCTACCGCCGCATGAGCTCCCACCCGACGCTGGCACTCGCCAAGGCGATCGTCACCGGCCCCATTCTCGCCAGCACCTGGTCCTACGAGCTTCGCCGCCCCAACGGCCAGCGCCCCCGCCGCGCCGCACTCGACGGCCCGCAATCCGATCCCCTCGACCGCGCCCTCCACGACCGCGCCCAATTCATCCAACGCCAACTCGATCCCCTTCGCACGCCCTTCCTCGTCGAAGCCCTGCGCGCCCTCGAATTCGGCTGGCGCCCCTTCGAAAAAGTCTTCGCCCTCCAATCCAACCGCGTCACCCTACAAAACCTAAAACCCCTCCTCCCCGACTTCACCTTCATTCAGGTCGACCCGCACGGCCACTTCGCCGGCCTCGTCCAGATGGACGTCGCGCTTCCTCCCGACAAATCCTTCATCTACACCCACGACGGCGAAGCCGGCCACCTCTACGGCCGCTCACGTCACGAAAACGCCCGCCACGCCTGGCACGGCTGGCTTCAGCTCGACGAGCGCACCGCCCAACTCGCCAACAAGGTCGCCGCCATCATCCCCATGATCCACTACCCGCTCGGCCAATCGCGCGACGCCGCCGGGGCGCTCCGAGACAACGGCGAGCTCGCCGACATCATCCTTTCGGGCCTCGGCTCCGGGCGCGGCGTCAAGCTCCCCAACCTCTTCGCCAACACCGAAGACCCCCGCCAATCCGCCGACCTCGCCGGCAAATCCGCCTGGGTCATCGGCTTCCTCGAGTCCGTCCACGCCGCGCCTTGCCTGCAAGGCATGACTGATCGCCAGCGCTACTACGACGTCCAGATGTTCCGCGCCTGGCTCCGCCCCGAGCGCACCGGCCTCGAATCCCGTTATGGCTCGCGCGCCGACGCCCATCGCCACACCGATACCGCCATCACCGACTCCGAGCTCCTCCACGCCGACGTCTGCACCCAACTCAATCGCAACGTCGTTGACGACTTGCTCACCCTCAACTTTGGAGAAGACGCCCGCGGCAGCGTCTACATCGCCCCCGCCCCCTTACAAGACGACAAGCGCGCCGTTCTCTCCAACCTCTTACAAGCCGCCTGGAAAAACCCCGCCACCCTCGCCCAGTCCCTTTCTCAAACGGATATGGACGCCGTCTTCGACACGATGGAAATCCCCCGCGCGCAGACCGGCGTCACATTCCCAGCCATCAAGGGCAGATAATTCGCATTGCCGTTTAGCCGGTCTCGCTTCTATGAGCCGAGTCGTGTCAAGCGGAATCCAGCGTAACCAAAGCGGGCGGTTGTTTCAGCCTTCTATCCAGTGCTCACGCGAC
>JBBRIN010000465.1:0-3998 GCA_038221115.1 Tepidisphaerales bacterium | reverse complement strand
CCGGGTGCCCAACCTTGGCCCAGGCATTGCGCGTCTCGAGCCAGTCTTTCCCCAACAGTAGATACGCGTTGAGGACCAGTTGCGGCAGCGCTTCCTGCGGCTCGGCGTCGCGATTAAGGTCGTCGCGGATCCGGTTCCCGTTCTCATCGGTCGCGGCGTAAATGTGGTACAGCTTCGATTTGTAGGTGGCCGCGTCCGGCACGGCATCATCGCGCACCACGACGCGCGGGGTCTTGACCAGCCCCGATTCAATGGCGTCGTTGAGGCCGAAGTCGCTCACGATCCACTTGAAGAGCGCATCGTCGGAGTCCTGCTTGCCTCCCGGGACAAACGGGGTTGCCGACAGGTCGAAGCAGGTGTTGATGCCCCGCGCCTTGTGAATGCGGTCCAGTCCGCCGACCCACTTGGTCGCTTCCTCCTTTTCCTCCCTCGAGATGCCGGCGAGGTTGGCGCCGGCGGGGATGCGCCAGGCGTGGTGGGCCTCGTCGTTGATGACGATAATGCCCCGCGCTTTGGCCATATCCTCCAGGACGTCCCGAAGCCAGGCGTCGTCACTGCGGGCGCCGCGCTTGTCGACTCCCTTTTTCTTCGCGAGCATTTTCTCGCTCTCCCACGCCAGCTTGTGCCAGTTGATAATGCGAATGCGCGCGTGGGAGCGCAGCGTCTGCATCAAGCTGTCGGGGACGACCCTGAACAGGTCGAAGTAGTTCTCCGGCCCCTCGGGCTTGAGCACTTCGAGCCGTTTGCGCACCGTCAGTCCGGGCGCTATGACAAGAACGTTCTTTGAATAGCGGGCGTCCTGGTTGTTGGCCGCCTTATTGAGGACCTGCCAGGCGATCAGCATCGTCATAACGATCGTCTTGCCCGACCCGGTCGCCATCTTGCTGCACAGCCGCGTGAACGGCCCGCCGTCGCCGGGGATGTCGATGCCGACCCGTTCCGCCGCCGGGGCTTCGGTCAGCCAGATCAGCGTTTCGATCGCCTCCAACTGGCAGAAGAAGAACCGCTTGCTGGCGTCGCGCTGGTCAACGTCGTTCCAGTGCTCCAGCAGCGTTCGCGTCGTAGCGGTGACGCCCCCGTACCCGGCTTCCCGCCACGCCTCGACGCGCGGGCGGATGCGGTTCACCAACTCGATCTCCACGAACACGCCGGGATCGTTTGTGTGCGCGGCGCCCGGCGTCGCCGCGGTGTACCCGGCCGGACGCCGACCCTCGGCGAGGTCGAACGACTGTCGCTGGCGATCGTATTTCCAGTACCGCCGCGGCGCGGCGTACGGGTTGTTGATGATCAGGTGGGTCGGCTTTTTCATCGCACCCATTCCCCCCCTTCATAGATTCTGGTGCTCAGCTCGCCTTGCGGATCCGGCTCGCCGGGTTCGTACCCGCCTTCGCCGAGCGCCTGCGCACCGCCGGCGCTCCGACGGATTCCGTGGCCTCGTTTCCCCTCAACGCCAGGCTGTCAATGAGCACTCTCGGCAGCTTGCCTTTGCCCATGACGCGCTTGGCATCAAGGATTTCGATCCCCACCAGCCGCTCCCGGGCGTCCAAGTCCAGCGCCACGTCCTCGTTGAGGCACACCGTGCGGCATTGATGATTGCCTTCAATCAACTGGATGTACATCGCGTCCGCGTCTTCGTCGTAAGTGATTTTCATCGCAAAGCCCGCCGTGTCAGAAGTAAAAAGTGTAAACCGTTATCACGACAATCTCATCCGCTCGTTCCACGATCACCGGCGCCACCTGCTTGATCGCGTAATGCCGGCCACGCCACGTCCGATTGTACTGGAAGTTCAGGCGGCACATCGAGCGCCCCCCTTTTGCCGGTTCATGGGTTCCGCGCTTCACTGCCGCCATCACCTCCTGCTGGGTCGTCCCCCGAAATGCCAGGCGGGTGCGGGCATGGTCGCTCAAACGGATCTTCTTCATCCCGCCGCTCCTCCTGCCTCCTGAATCGTCACGATCCTCAAACTCTCAATCCCCCGATCGTCCACGATCTTCACCGCCACCCGCCCGTACTTCCCCTTCGCGAACGGCAGCGACACCGTCCCCCGGTACCGTTCGATCAACTCCTGATCGATCTCGGCCTTCAGGTTCTTCGCCAGCCGCGCCCAACCGTCTTTCGGGCCGGCCATGGGGAAAAAAACCTGCCGCGGGTAGACGCTCCGGCCGTCGTAGTCGGTATCGAGCATCCACATCGCAATGTTTGCCTTGCCGCCGGACTCCACCTTGCCGCTCCTGGGGTTGTAGTAGTCGAAGCCATGCACCTCGACCTCGAACATTTCCCCCTCGCCCGGTGTTCCTCTTGACCCCTCGCCCGGTACTCCGGGAGAGCGTTGGGGTGAGGGTCTTTTGTGATCGCGATTCACCTTGCGAATCGCGATGTCGGGTTGCCCCACCAGCCAGAAGCTCTCATTGCTCGACCGCTTCTTCTTCAAATCCTCCGTCACCAGGTCGCCGTTCATCTGCGCCTTGAGCATCGTCACACCCGGCCAACGCGTTTCGTCGATGTCCTTCGATGCTTCCGGATCGAACTGAAGCGCCGCGAAGATCACCAGCGCCGGCTTGGGCACCAGCGTCTGCGCCTCCTCCAGCGCGGATGCGACTTGCCGCTGTTCGAGCGGCGCGTGCTCCGGACCGAACGAAATCACCGCCCGCCGATTTCCCTCTCCCCCGGTACTCCGGGGGAGGGCCGGGGTGGGGGCTTCCTTCACCTCCGCATCGGCACTCAGCCAACGGGTCCCCGGCAAGGGCTCGACGCGAACGAATTCCATCTTCGTCCCCCCTTTCGCTCGGATGCCGGTCTTGAGTAGTTCCGTCCGCCACTCCGATTGCCGCACCGTCTCGCCCTGCCGGGCGATGGATGGATCGGGCTGTAAGAACGCATCATCCTCCATCCCCGGCAGTTTCTTCTGATCCTCCCAGTCGATCAGGGGGGGCGGCGTGATCGCCCGCACCTCCGGCTGCCCGAACACCGCCGCCGGCACCGCCTCCACCGTAAACGGCCCCGTCACCCGCGCCTTGTTCCGGTCCACCTCCGGCTGGTCGTACAGCGTCTCGGTATCCGCATACTTGGCGATCGCTCGATCGATCGCCTCGCGCGACATCCCCTCCTTGATCTCCGGATTGTTGGCGATGCTCTTGAGCGTGACGTGCGGGACGGTCTTGTACTTAAACCCGCTCCCCACGCCCTGCTCCGGATGGGCCAGCGTGTAGTAGTCGAACGTCGCGGTCATGAGCCGCTGCTTGGCGAGGGTGATGGCGACGCGCGAGGTGTCGGTCGTGATCCACCGCCGGCCCCATTGCTCGGCCACATACGCCGTCGTCCCCGACCCGCACGTCGGATCCAGCACGAGATCGCCGGGGTCGGTGGTCATGAGCAGGCAACGCTGCACTGCGAGAGGCGCTGTCTGAACGACAAATATTTTCCCCTCTGCGCGACTCTGGATTCCTCCGATGTCCGGCCACATGTTGGTAATAGGCCAGACGGGGAAGTCGTCAAAGAACCGTAGGTAACGCGGACGATTGCCCTGAATGACAATTCGATCCGCTGCGGCCAGCTTTTTCAAACCGTCCACAGACGTTTTCCAGTGTGACCCCGTTGGCGGCTTGTAACTTTGGCCCGCATGTTTGAAGGTTTGATCTTCGTTCTGCGATGTTCCTTGCGAATCTAAGCCGCCTGACGTTGCAAGTCGCTTGTGGTCGTACCGTCCTTGCGGCAAGCCGGGGATGGAACCGACCGGAACATACTTCGTCGCGCCGTCGCTTCCCGCCTCTTTTTCTTGAAAGAGCTGCCTGTACTTCACCTTCTGTCGGTCGCGCGCATACCAGAGCAAGTAATCGCCGGCGCGGGAGAGCGTGCCGCCGTGAAAGCCAGTCGTGGTTGAGTACGCGATTACGCTTACAAAGTTTGTCGGCCCGAATACCTCGTCCATTATTTCGCGCACATGATGAATGTTCTCATCACTGATCTGCACAAAGCACGACCCGCTCTCGTGGAGTAA
>JBBRIN010000464.1:0-4010 GCA_038221115.1 Tepidisphaerales bacterium | reverse complement strand
CATCGGCGCCGTCGACCACGTCGGCCCGGCCTGGCTGCGCCTCCCCCTGTTCAAGGTCTTTCCTCGTTTCGGGGCGATGATTCTCGGCGAGCCCTTTACGCCCGCTCAGGCCGACTCGCAGTTCTCGCTGACCGCGCATCTCGTTGGCTGGGCCTACCACTTCTCCAACGGCATCACCTTCGGCGTGATGTATATGGCGCTCATCGGTGACGCATCGCGCCGCTCCTGGCTCTGGGCGATCGCGCTGGCCACGGGGCTGGAACTGGCGATGCTCTTCACCCCCTACGCCCGTTTCTTTGGCATCCGGATCACGGCGCTATTCGTTGCGGTCACGCTTTCAGCCCATCTGGTCTTCGGCGTGGCTCTGGGTCTTTTTGCCAAGCGAGGGGCGAGGCAAATGGTCTTTACGCCAGATCCAGCGTGCGGAAGGTCTTCCAACGATAGCCGGAGCCGAGGTTGATGGCGTGAAGGTGGGCGGGGCCGATTTTGGCTTCAAGCAAGAAATGGCTGTGGCCGCAGACGGCGTGGCGAACGTTGGGGTAACGAAGAAGGAGCTCGCCAAGTTTTGGGCTGCCCAGAAAGGCTTTGGCGAAGTCCCACTGGGGAATGCGCGGGGGCGGGAGGAGTTCTTTGAAGGGGACGACGTGTGTCGCCGCGATGATATGGTTCACGGAGGCGACGGTTTGCAGGGAACGTTCGAGCTCAGCGAGGCGCTCTGCCAGAAACTGCTCGTCGGAGCGGCCGAGTTTTATGTGAATGCCGTCATTCCAGCGGGCAACGGTGGCGAGGGCGCGAGGCGAGAGGTCGGGCGCGTTGGCTAGCAGGGGGGCGTACTCGGGGAAGCGGCAGGCGGCACCGGGGGAGATTTTCTGCTCGTAAAAGGCGTGTGGGATTTCGAGATCGGGCTGGGCGAAGCCGTAGTCGTACCAGCCGATGGTGCCGACGATGGCCGTGTCGGCGGCGATGAAGGGATCTGTTTCAAGCCATTGCCAGCCGAGGGCGCGGACGCGGCGGGGGAGATCTTCGGTGAATAGTCGATGGCTGTCGTCGGTCGTCGTCCAGAGCTCGTGATTGCCGGCGAGAAAGAGCTTGGGACCGGCGAATTGAAAGCGCGCAAGGCATTGCTCCAGCGCCTCGCCATCGGAGGTGGCGGTGTCGCCGGCGACGAGAAGGATGTCGCCGCCCGCGCGGTTCATCTGGTCGATGAGCTGCTCGGCGAGCGGGCGCGAGCGGGGGTGGTTGTAGTGGAGGTCGGCGGTGGCGAGCAGGCGGGGCATGTGCGCCTGTCCATTGTCCTTTGTCATTTGTCCTTTGTCATTTGCAAAGAGAAGAGAGGGAGCATGTCAGACCCGATGGAAAGCGGCACTGGCGAGTTTGGCCGGTGCAGCTATGATCGGTCGCGGGCGCGAGGAGATCGATTTCATGTCGCCATTGATGGTTGAGAACGTAAGCAAGCATTACCGGCAGGGGGACCGCGATGTGCCGGCGCTGCGGGGCGTGACATTGGACGTCGCGGCGGGCGCCTTCCTTGCGATCATGGGCGCGAGCGGGTCGGGCAAAAGCACTCTGTTGCACTTGATGGCGGGTCTGACCAGCGCTGCGGGCGGGCGCGTCATGGTGAATGGCGAAGACCTGGGAGCGATGAACGACAAGCAACTGACGCTCTTCCGCCGGCGGCAGATCGGGCTGGTGTTCCAATCGTTCAATCTGATCCCCACTCTCACGGCGGAAGAAAACGTGGCCCTGCCGCTGCTGCTGGACGGGAAGACGGACGCACAGAGCAAGGCCAAGGTGGAGGAGCTTTTGGACGTGCTGGGACTATCGCGGCGCCGCGGGCATCGGCCCGATGCGATGAGTGGCGGCGAGCAGCAGCGGGTTGCCATCGGGCGGGCGCTGGTGACGAACCCGACGGTGCTGCTGGCGGATGAGCCAACGGGCAATCTGGATTCGGCGAACAGCCGGTCGGTGTGCGAGCTGTTGCGCGACCTGTCGGGCGTGAGAAATACGACGATCGTGATGGTCACGCACGAGCCGAGTGTCGCGACCTATGCGCAGGAGGTGGCGGTGCTGAAAGATGGATTGCTCGTCGAGCGGTTTGCGACCAGCGAGACGGAGGGGCACCAGGGGCTGGCGATGCGGTATCAGGAGAGCGTGAAGTAGTGATCCTTCCCAAGCTGATTATTTCAAGCCTCTCAGTGCATCGGGTGCGGGTCGCATTGACGGTTTCGGCGATTGCGCTGTCGGTGAGTCTGGTGGTGGCGGTGACGACGGGGTACTCATCGTCTCTGGCCGCAGCGCACAAGTATCTCGGCACCTTCATGGGGACGGCGGATCTGACGGTCAGCCGGGGGAAGGGGGATCCGCACGGGTCATTCCCGGAATCAGTCGCGGCGGATTTGCAGCGTGATCCGCAGGTGGCGACGAGCATCGTGCGATACAGCACCGGGACGACGGTGCTGGACGATCAGGGGAAGCGGATGCCGGGCCGGGCGGTGGACCTGATCGGCATTCGGCGTCCGGACGACAAGGGCGTTGAGACGCTTCAGATGGAGTCGGGGGCGTGGTTCAATGTCTCCCGCGGCGATGTGGCGGTGATCGATCAGATTCTTGCGCAGCGGTTGAAGGTGGGTCTTGACGGCACGATCCATTTGGCGGGACCGGATAAGCCGCTGCATGCGAAGGTGGTGGGGATCGTCCACAAGCCGAACATTCTGGCGGCCGACACCCAGACGGCTTACCTGCCGCTGGAGACGCTGCAGAGGTTGATGGATCGCCCGGGGCGCATCAATGGGGTGATGGTGACGCTGCGGCCCGGGAGCGACATCGAGGCGTTCAAAAACCGGTGGGTGCCGCGGCTGGAGAAGGTGGATCCGCTGCTCACGGTGAAGTCGGCCGGGGACATGCGCAAGCAGATGGAGTCGAACCTGAAGGGGTTACATTTCCTCAGCTACCTTGGCGGCACGGTCTCGATGGTGTCGGCGACATTCATCGTGTTCTCCGCGCTGAGCATGGGGGTGGGAGAGCGGCAACGCACGCTGGCGATGCTTCGCGCGATCGGCGCGCTCAAAGGGCAGCTGGCGCGGCTGGTGCTGGTCGAAGGGTTGATTCTTTCGACGATCGGGGTGGGGTTGGGGGTGCCGCTGGGGTGGCTGTGGGTCAAGATGCTGGCGATTTGGAAGGATGATTTTTTCACGGCGGGCGTCGTCGTGGACTGGGGCGGTGTCGCCTACGGTGCGCTGGGCTCGATGGCGGCGGCGATGGCCGCCAGCGCGCTGCCTGCGTGGTCGGCGAGTCGGGTGGATGCGCTCGAGGCGATGGTGCCGCTGGCCAAGCCGCCAGCGGCGCGGTTGCCGCTTATCCCGACGTTGGTTGGACTGGTGCTGGTGAGCATTGACCCGGTGCTTATTTTTTCGAACACGAGCCGCGAGGTGAAGTTTTATGGACATTTCGCGTTGGGACTGCCGGGGCTGATGGTGGGGTTTTTTCTGTTGGCGCCGATGTTCGTCTGGGTCTTTGAGCGGATCGGTGGGGCGGTCATCGCGGGGCTGCTGGGGATCCGGCCGGCATTGCTGCGGCAACAGCTGAGCGGCGGGATCTGGCGCGCGGCGGGGACGTGCGCGGCGCTCATGGTGGGGCTGGCGATTTTGATCGTGATGCAGGTCGAGGGGCATTCGATCCTGGCGGGGTGGCGGTTGCCGACGAAGTTTCCGGACATCTTCATCGTCAGCTTCGACGGCATCACGCCAGGGCAGCAGCGGAAGCTCGAGCACACGCCGGGGATCAGGCCGGGCGAGCTCTTGCCGATAGCGATTGGGACGGCGGTCGTCTCCGGCGAAAATATCGACATCAAAGGCGCGAATTTCATTCCGCAGGCTTCGATGTTTTTTGGCATCGATCCGGACAAGGCCCTGAGCATGCTCGAGCTGGAGTTTCGAGACGATCAGGGCAAGACGGCGCCTCAGCCCGACCAGAAGCGGCTGAATCAGCAGGCGATCGAGGAGCTGAAGAAG
>JBBRIN010000463.1:0-4011 GCA_038221115.1 Tepidisphaerales bacterium | reverse complement strand
GGTCCGACGCCGGCGCCCAGGAGATCTTAAGCCTGCGTGTGGCATACCTCAACGGCGACTGGGAGTCACTGTGGGGGAGCAAACCCTTGCCCGCCGCGGAAGCCGCCTGAGATTCCACCTACAACGGTGGCGCGGACCCGTTGAGATGGACGGGAGTCCTCTTCATCCAACATCCCGATGCGTTCGTGGGTACAATGACTGCCGCGTCTCAGCGTCCGCTGGAGCCATCGTCAACAGCAGCCTTCCCCGATGAGGACCAGGTCATGAACCTCTCCAAGAAATCTCTTCCCCGGCGAACGTTCCTGCGCGGGGTCGGGGTCACGCTCGCGCTCCCGCTGCTCGACGCGATGGTCCCGGCTGCCACCGCCCTGGCCGCCACGGCCGCCGCTCCTGTTCGGCGTCTCGGCTTTGTGTTCATGCCGATGGGCTGCGACATCACGCGGTGGGTTCCGCCGGGAGAGGGCAAGCTCGACAAGCTGTCGCCGATCCTCGCCTCGCTGGAGCCGGTTAAGCAGCATGTCTGCGTGCTCAGCAACATGGAGTTGAAGAACGCGTACCCCGGCACGCACGCCACATCCAACGCCGCGTTCCTGAGCGCGGCTTTCGCCAGGCACACCGAGAGCACGGATTATTACCTGGGCACGACCGTCGATCAGGTGGCCGCCCAGCAGATCGGGCGCCAGACGCAGCTCCCGTCTCTCGAAATGGCGATGGACATGCTGCAGGTGGTCGGCCAATGCGATAACGGCTATGCCTGCGTTTATCAGAACAACCTCTCCTGGTCCTCTCCCACGACGCCGCTGCCGGCCGAGGCGCATCCGCGGCTGGTCTTCGAGAGCCTGTTCGGCGAAGGCGGCACCAAGGCCCAGCGGCAAGCCGCACTGCGCCGCCGCGCCAGTTTGCTTGATTTCGTGAAGGACGATTTGGACAGCCTTGGCAAAACGCTCGGCCCCGCCGATCGCGCCAAGGTCGCGCAATACCTCGACAGCGTGCGCGAAGTGGAACGGCGCATCGAAAAATCCCAGAAAGATTCCGTCGATAACCCTCTGCCCGACCTGGACCGCCCCGTAGGCGTTCCCGCCTCCTACGCCGACCACGCGCGGCTCATGTTCGATCTACAGCTCCTCGCCCTCCAAGGCGACGTCACGCGAGTGATCACCTTCCAACTCGCTCGGGAAACCAGCAACCGCACCTACCCTGAGACCGGCGTCTCCGATCCGCACCACCCGCTGTCGCATCACGGCAACGATCCGGCCAAGATCGCGCGGATGGCGAAGATCAACGCGTTTCATGTTTCGCTCTTCGCCGAGTTCCTCGGCAAGCTCGCGAACACCAAAGAGGGCAACGGCTCGCTTCTGGACAATTCGCTCTACCTGTACGGCAGCGGCATGGGCAATCCCAACGTTCACGACCACACGAACCTGCCGATCCTGGTCGCGGGCGGGGCAGCGGGCGGCATGAAGGGCGGAAGGCACATTCACTTTGACAAGCCCGCGCCGCTGGCCAACCTGCATCTGACGCTGCTGGACAAGATCGGCGTGCGCCTCGATAAATTCGCCGACAGTGCTGGGAAGGTCGGCGAATTGTTTGAGCCATTGGGCATTTGAACGCACCACGAGGCTCAGCCGATGTTTCGTGAAATGCGATCCATCCCGCACCCGACGGCCAGGGCGATCGTCATTGCGTTGACTATCCTGCTGGGATCGTGCGGCGTCGGCGCCCGGGCGGCGGCCGTTGATACGCCGCTTGCGGATGCGGCCGAGAAAGCGGACTGGCCGCGCATCAAGGAGCTTTTGAAGGCGCGGGCCGATGTGGGTGCCGCGCAATCGGACGGGTCGACAGCGCTTCATTGGGCCGCATATCACGACGACCCGGAGACGGCCAGGCTGCTGCTCGCGGCCGGCGCGAACGCGAAATCCGAAAACCGCTACGGCGTCACGCCGCTCTCGCCGGCATGCACCAATGGCAACGCGGAAATTGTGAGGGCGCTCCTGGCCGCAGGGGCGGATGCCAATACGACGCTGCGCGGCGGTGAGACCGCGCTGATGACTGCCGCCCGCACCGGCCGGGTTGAAGCGGTGCGGGCGCTGATCGACGCCGGCGCGAAGGTGGACGCAGCCGATCGGACGGGTCAGACCGCACTGATGTGGGCCGCCGCCGATGGTCACGCGGACGTCGTCGAGGCGTTGAGCGAGGCGGGCGCCGACTTGCATGCACGGCTGAAATCCGGGTTCACGCCGATGCTGTTCGCGGCCCGGGAAGGACGGATCGAAGTCGTCCGCGCGCTGCTGAGAGCCGGCGTAAATGCGAATGAAGCGATCCAGGCTGATCCCAAGGGCGGGGCTCCGAAAGAGGGCCCGAGCGCGTTGATTCTGGCGGTGGAGAACGGGCATTTCGAGCTGGCGATTGCGTTGGTCGAAGCAGGGGCGGACCCGAACGATCAGCGATCCGGATATACGCCGCTGCACACGCTTTCCTGGGTCCGCAAGCCCAACCGCGGCGATGATCCCGAAGGCCAGCCGCCGCCAACCGGTTCGGGGAATCTAACCAGCCTGCAGTTCGCGCGAAAGCTGGTGAAATTGGGCGCGGATGTGAACGCGCGCCTGGCGCGAGGCTCGTCCGGCAAGGGGAAGCTCAGCATGACCGGCGCGATGCCCTTCCTGTTGGCATCCAAGACGGCGGACCTCCCGTACATGGAATTGCTGGTTGAATTGGGCGCGGACCCGCAGGCGGCGAACAAGGACGGCTGCACGCCGTTGATGGCGGCCGCCGGCATCGGCACGCTCGCGCCGGACGAGGAGGCAGGAACCGAGCCCGAGGCGCTGGCGGCCGTCGAGTACCTTCTGCAGCGCGGCGCGAATGTGAACGCCGTGGATCAGAACGGCGAAACGGCGATGCACGGCGCCGCTTACAAGAGCCTGCCGAAGATGGTCCAGCTTCTGGCCGACCGGGGTGCGAAAATTGAAACGTGGAACCGGAAGGACAAATATGGCTGGACCCCGCTGATGATCGCGGAGGGCTTTCGGCCGGGCAATTTCAAGCCTTCCGCCGAGACGATCGAGGCGATCCACCGCGTGATGCGCAGCGCGGGCGTCACTCTGCCGCCACCCACCCCCCGGCCCGCGACACGACCGGGCGGCTATGACGACTCGCCCCAGCTCTGAAAGGCGCGCCGGCCAGCGGTAGCGCGCTCCATTTTAGAATTGGTTTTTGGCGTTCTCGCGTTCAAGACCATCGTCAGCAAGGAGTTTAGGTCACTTCCCCTTCTTCGCCGGATGGGCTTCCAGAATAGCGATCGCTTGTTTCAGCTTCTGCTGCGCGGCGGCATCGTCGGGCAGGGACTCGGCTGCAAACGCGGGAAACAGTTTGTCCCAGATGGCATTCATCTCGCCCTGGAAATTGCCGGTTTGGGCGGTGATGGCGATTGCGACATCCTTGTCGGGAATCACGACGCAGAGCTGTCCGCCGGCGCCGTCGCCGCGGAAGGCGTTCTGGGTGCAGCGCCAGAACTGGAAGCCGTAGCCTTGCTTCCAATCGATCCCGAGTTTGGTGTGTGATTCTGAGTCGTTGGGGACCTGCTTGTTGGTCGCCTGTTCGACCCAGTTTTCGGGGAGCAATTGCCTGCCGTTCCATTTTCCTTTTTGCAGGTAGAGCTGGCCAAACTTCGCGACGTCTTCGGTGCAGAGTTTGAGGCCGTAGCCGCCGAGGGAATTGCCTTCGGGGCTGGCGTCCCATTCGGGACGTTCGATGCCGAGCGGCTCAAACAATCGCGGCTTGAGAAACTTGAGGGTGGTCTGGCCGGTGACTTTGGTGACGATGGCGGAGAGGGTGTAGCTGCCCATCGTGTTGTACTGGAAATGAGTGCCGGGCTGGTGCAGTACGGGATGGGCGAGAAACTGCTTGACCGAGGGCGCGCCGCCGACTGCTTTTGGCTCGGTGTCGTGGCCACCGGTCATGGTGAGCAGGTCGCGCACCTTCATCACCTTGAGGTTGTCGGAAGGGTCGGGCGGG
>JBBRIN010000462.1:0-4029 GCA_038221115.1 Tepidisphaerales bacterium | reverse complement strand
CTGCGAAAGATGCTCGATCTGGCTCGCGATCAGCGCCTGTATCTGGACATCACCGGGCTCGGATGTTACCGCCTGTCGCGCGTCCCAGCGTGGTACGACGGGATGGAAGAGTCCGACCGCTGGGAAGCCCAGGCGGCGTTTTGGGAGGCGATCTCCAAGACCTGCGCCGGCCACCCGGCCGTGTTCTGCTACGACTTGATGAATGAGCCGGTGATCGGCGGCCAGCCAAAACCAGGTGAGCCAAAGTGGTTAACCGGCGAGCTCGGCGGATTGCACTTCGTGCAGCGCCTTACCGTCGATGCCGGCAAACGAACCGCGATAGACGTCGCCGACGCGTGGGTCACGAAATTAACGTCCGCCATCCGCAAGCAAGACCGCAAGACCCCTATTACCGTGGGCGCGATTCCATGGGCGCAGATCTGGCCGAACGCCAAGCCGGTGTTCTATTCGCCTCAGGTCGGCAAACATCTCGACTTCGTCAGCATTCACGTCTACCCCAAAACCGGCGAGGTGGCCCGCGCCGTCGCGACGATCGCCGTCTACGACATCGGCAAGCCCATCGTGATCGAGGAGACGTTCCCCTTGAGTTGCTCCCTCGACGAGTTCAAGGACTTTGTGGACAAGGCGCAGCGCGCCGACGGCTGGATCAGCCACTATTTCGGCCACACGATCGACGAGCACCGGAAGGGCGCGGAGCCGGCCGGCGCAAGCGTCGCCGCATTTCTCGAGTACTGGCGCGATCACGCAACCATCATCACCAAACCCTAATTCCGCGCAATCGTCTCGTGCAGATTAAAGATCGTCCGCGCCACGTTCGTCCAAGCCGCCAATTCCGGCCCATTCAGATCCTTGGCCACCGCCGCGTCCCCCGCGGAAACCAGCTTCTCCGCCGCCGCCCCATCCGCCGAATACTCCTTCAAATGTTTCTCCAGCAACGCCCTCAGGATCCTGCTTTCCTCGACCGTCGGCGCGCGTGAAAGGGCTCGCTGAAATAGATACCCGATGCGCGCCTCGATGCCCTCCGCATTCCGCATCGCGTGCTCGGCAAACACGCGCGCGGCTTCCACATAAGTGGGATCGTTCAACAGGACCAGCGCCTGTTGCGGCACGTTGCTTCGGGTCCGCTCGCAGGTCGCTTCCTCGCGGCTCGGCGCATCGAACGCCAACAGGCTCGGGTGCGGAAACGTGCGCTGCCAGTGCGAATACATTCCCCGGCGATACAGCCCATCCCCCTTATCATTCTGCCACTCCCGCACCGGAAAATTCAAAAACGACCAGTACCCCGCCGGCTGATACGGAAACACCGACTTCCCCCCAAGCTCGTTCACCAGCAGTCCGCTGACCGACAGCGTGGTGTCCCGAACAAACTCCGCGTCCACCCGGAATCGATTCTGGTGCGAAAAGTAAAGATTCGCCGGGTCGAGTTTCTTCTGAGCTTCGGTAGCCACCGAGCCGCGGCGATACGCCGCGCTCGTCACCATCAGCCGGACCATGTGTTTCACGTCCCAGTGCCGCCCCGTGAACTCGCTTGCCAGCCAGTCGAGCAGCTCCGGATGGGTCGGCCAATCCCCCTGCGACCCGAAATCGTCCAGCTTCCGCGCAATCCCCGCGCCATAGAACGTCTTCCAAAGCCGGTTCACAAACACGCGCGCCGTCAGCGGATTGTCGGCCGACACGATCCATCGCGCCAGGTCCAGCCGCGTCGGCCGCGATGACGAAGCCGGCAGCGCCCCAAAGGCCGCCGGAATAGCCGGCGCCATCACAGGTCCGCTCGAATCGAGCCAATTCCCGCGCGGCAGCAGCCGAACGGTCCGCGGCGTCGGCGCGGCGGTCGTGACCAGGCATTTGGGCAGTGCATCAACAAACGCCATTTTCTCTGCATCGAGCCTCGCAATCTCATCCCGCACGCCCTGAAGTTGCGGCGCGGTGGAACGGTATTGCGCCGCGATCGCCGTCTTTTGCTGCGCTGTGCGTTGATCCGCCGGAACGCTCAGGGCCGTGCGCAGGTCCGCCGAAATGGTCCTACGCGCCGGCTCCGGCGCAGTGGTGTCAGACAGCCGAAACCTGCCGATCGAGTGCTGCGGATATTGCGACTGAAACTGGAGCGTGACCGTCACCTGACCGCCGGCGGCAAAGTCCACCGGCTTGGCGAGCTGGAAAACAGCCTCGTGCGATTTGCCGACCTGTGGATAAATCGCCCATCCCGAGTTCTTTTTATTCTTGCGCTTGGCGTCGAGCACGGAGGTCACCGGAAACGCATCCTGCGAGAAGTCGGCGGAAGCGGCGCCGACCTTCAAATCCGCCGCCGCCTTCCCGTTCTCGCTGGCCTGCACGCGAACGTCGCTCAGCACAAAATTCCCCCCCGGCGAGTTGCCCGGGCCGTGCCCCGGAAGCGCATCGTCGGCCAGTGCCTCAAGCCGAATGCCCGTGATGGCCTTGCCCGCAAGCGGCGCGGCGATCGCGTAGTTTTCGTTCGCGCCGACCTTATACACGGTCTGCAGAATCCCCCCCTCCAGCTTCTTGAGCTTCGACTCTCCCTGCACATCATGCCGGGTCGGATCGAGCGGTTGCCACGTGACCTCCGTCGGGGCGATCTTCTCCCACTCCGTCTGAGCGGCCGCCAGCTCCGGCGACTCCGCTGCTAGCTTGGCACGCGCCGCCGCAATCTGCCGGTCAAAGGCATCCGCTTGCGCCTGCTGGTCCTTCGATGGCAGCGGCATTCCCGGTTCGCGCTTTCCAACCGAAGCCTCCTGCACATCGGCAAAAAACGACTCCATCGTATAGAAGTCGCGCGTGGCAAGCGGGTCGAACTTGTGATCGTGGCACTCGCAGCACCCCATCGTCTGCGCCAGCCACACCGCCGAGACGTTGCGAACGCGGTCCGCCGCATATTTCGCCTCGTACTCGCGCGGCTGCGCCCCGCCTTCTTCTGTCGTCTGCAGCAAGCGGTTGTACGCCGAGGCCACCTTTTGCGACGTGCCGGCCTTCGGCAGAAGGTCGCCCGCGAGTTGTTCAACCGTGAACTGGTCGAAGGGCATGTTCTGGTTGAACGCCGCGATTACCCAGTCACGATACGGCCAGACATTCACCGGCGTGTCGGAGTGGTATCCGACGGTGTCCGCATAGCGCACCTGATCGAGCCAGAAAACCGCGAGCCGCTCCCCGAAGTGCGCGTCGGCCAGCAGCCGATCCACAAGCGAATCATACGCGTTCGGCGAGGGGTCATTGACAAATGCCGCCACCTGTTCCGGCGTGGGAGGCAGGCCGTGCAGATCAAAGTACAGCCGCCGGCAGAGCGTGATCTTGTTTGCCGCCGGCGCCGGTTCGATGTGTTGGGCCCTCAAATCCGACAGGATGAATTTGTCGATCGGATTCCGGACGTCCGCCGCAACGGCGTCAACCTCCGGCTCGACCGGCCGCGTCGGCTTGATGTACGCCCAGTGCCCCTTCCAAGCCGCCCCTTGCTCGATCCAAAGTTTGATCTTGCCAATCTGGGCCGGCGTTAGCTTCTTGATCGACTTAACCGGCGGCATGTGGTCGTCGGGGTCGTCGGTGATGAGGCGTTGAAACAGGTCGCTGTCGGCCAGGTTGCCCGGCGTCACGGGATGGACGCCGTCTATCTCGTCGAACAGGCCCCCCTTCGTGTCGAGGCGCAGTTCCGCCTTGCGTTTGTTCTTGTCCGGCCCGTGACACGCGTAGCAATTGTCCGAAAGGATCGGCCGGATGTCGCGGTTAAAGTCCAAAGGACCGGGAGCCGCGTGCGCGGCGATCGCCATGAAGCTGGCGGCCAGCGCAATAAGCCCGACAAATAAATTCTTTCCCATAATCGACGTCCGAAGGTGATGGGTCACCCTCTACATATCGCCAAGCGGGGCCGGGCGTTGCCAAAACCGATCAAGCTGTCGGACTGGGATTTGGGGTCGACATGGTTCTGGCGCGGGGGGCTTGCGGCAATGATTCGGCGGAACCGGGTTCCCACCGGCGCTGCATGAACTGCCGGCCCAGCGATTCTTCCAATGCGCGGACCAT
>JBBRIN010000461.1:0-4029 GCA_038221115.1 Tepidisphaerales bacterium | reverse complement strand
CGGTGGACCAGCCAGGCGGAGGTTGCCGCGAGGATGAAATACGTCAGCGTGAAGCCGCCGAACGCGGCGAACTGTCCGGGAACGCGCGTGACCGCGTCGGCGGTGCGCAGGTAGCGGTAGATGATCCAGGGTTGGCGACCGACCTCGGTCACGGTCCAGCCGAATTCGATCGCGAGAAACCCAAACGGCGTCGCCGCCGCGATCGCCCAGAGCAGCGGCCGGCTGAGCTGCGGCCGCCATCGCAGGTCGACATTCCGGCGTTTCCAGGCGCGCACCCAGTACCAGCCGCCGATCGCGAGCATCGTGAAGCCCAGCCCGACCATCAGATCGAACGCGAGATGCACCGGGCGCGGGTCCGGCTGATCCGCCAGCGGCCACTCGTTCAGGCCCTTGATCGTGGCGTGGGGATCCTGGTAGGCGATCAAGCTGAGCAGGTTGGGAATTTCGAGCGCGTACTTGGTCTCGCGCGCGCTGGGATCGGGGTAGCCGCCAAGGGTGAGCGGCGCACCCGATTCGGTCGTGAACAATCCTTCGAGCGCGGCGAATTTAACCGGTTGATTCTCGGCGACCCAGCGCGCGCTGATGTCGCCGCTGACGATTTGAAACGGAATTGCGAAGCCGCCCAGCCCGATCGCGATCGCCAGCGCCGTGCGGTGATAGTCGTCGCGGTGACCGCGCACCATGCCGATCGCGTAGAGTCCGGCCACGGCGAAGCCGGTTGCGACGTACGCCGCCAGCGTCATGTGCAGCGCTTGTTGAAACCAGGCGGGGTTGAGCATCGCCTTGACGGGATCGACATTGACGACGTTGCCGTCGACGACGGTGAATCCGGACGGACTATTCATCCAGGCATTCGCCGAGATCACGAAGATGGCGGAGAGCGTGCCGCTCAGCGCGATCGGGATGCCGCACAGCCAGTGCGCGAGCGGGGAGAGGCGGTTCCACCCGTAGAGGTAAAGGCCAAGGAAGATCGCTTCGAGGAAGAAGGCGAACGCCTCGGCGGAGAAGGGCAGACCGATGATGCCGCCCGCGAACTTCATGAACTGCGGCCAGAGCAGGCCAAGCTCGAAGGAGAGGATCGTGCCCGAGACCGCGCCGACCGCGAAGAGGACCGCGAAAGCCTTCGACCACCGCCGGGCCAGCGCAAGATAGATCGGATTCTTCGTCGTGAGCCAGAGCCCTTCGGCCACGACCAGGAGCACGGGCATGCCCATGCCGAGCGCGGCGAAGATGATGTGGAAGGCGAGCGACGAGCCCATCTGAGCCCGCGCCGCAAACAGATTGCTCATGGGCGTTCCTTTCGGCGCCTGCGTCTCCAATCATGACCGAATTCCAACGGACCGCTTGGCTCAGCAGCGCCACAGCTGGTTGAAGAGAGCAACACCGCAGCGAGGGTGATCGGAGTTGAACGCCCGATAATGGGCGTGGCAGCGGCACAAATCGTTGGTTTGCAGCGTGTCACGCCAACGACCAACCCGGCTGCTGCCGTGTTCTTGTCGTCTTCGTTGCGGTGCTCATCCTGCTGCTCGTTCTCCACTGGAGATCGATCGCCGGTTCGCGAATACGCTCCATACCCGCCGTTCAGTGATTCAACGCGATGTAGATGAAAACCACGAGGAAGACCACGCCCACGAGCGTCGTGCTTACAAGCAGCCGAATCCCGCGCTTGACATCGATGGCGGGAGGATCGGACTTTTCGATGCTTGCCTCGGGCGAGGAGACATCTTGTCGTCCGCTGTCATCGTCTTGACCCTGGTTCATTATTCAACTCCTTGACCGAGAATGGCGCGACAGAGGGCTTGGCTCCGGCGGAAAGCCGCGTGAACCCCTTTTGCTCGTCGAGAGGGACCGGACTCCTCACGTCAGGCGGCGATTCCAAAAACGAGCACGATGCCGAGGGCAAGGGTCACCAGCGCCGCGAGGAGCCCGAGAACAACCAGGGCGACGCGTCGCCCTGAGTCACGAACTGCTTGAACATCGACGCTCAACCCTAGACCGGCCATCGCGATAATGGTGATGAGCTTGCTGGTCGCTTGCGCATTGTTCGCAAGCGATGGCGACACCGCGCCCGCCGTCCGCACGGAAGCGCACAGCGTAAAACCGACAATGAACCACGGCACGAAGCGGCTGAGCGAAAGGCGCGGTGACGCTTGACCCTGCTCGTTGCGATGAAGAAACGCGAACACCGCCACCACTGGTCCAAGCAACAAGACCCGCATCAGCTTGACGAGCGTGCCAATTTGCCCGCTCTCCACGCTCACGGGAAAGGTGGCGGCCAGCACCTGCGGCACAGCGTAGACCGTGAGACCGGCGACGACGCCATACTGGTAGTGGCTCAGTCCGACAAGTGGGATCAGCAGCGGAAGACCGAGCACGACCACCACCCCGAGAATCGCCGTCAGCGCGATGGCGTTGGCAACCTCGTGCTTCTTGGCGCGAATCGCCGGAGCCACTGCCGCAATCGCCGAATTGCCGCAGACGGCATTGCCGACCGCCACCAGAATCGCCTGTTTCGGCGGCAAACCCGCGAGGCGCCCGAGCGTCATTCCCCCCGCGATCGCGATCGTGACCGACGTCAAGACAGCCGCCGCCAAAACCGGGCCGGCGTGAGCGACGCTGCGAAGATCGAGCGTCAACCCAAGCAGCACGATCGCCATCTCCAGCAACTCTTTCGCGGCGAACTCGATCCCGCGTTCGATCGCGGTTGGGGCGATGAAGAAGCGAATAAGCATGCCCGCCAGAAGCGCCAGCACCAGTGGTTCAACCACCTCGGAGCCGAGCAGATGCGCTTCTTCCCGCGCCAGCAGCCAGGCGAGACCGGCGACGCCGCTCGCCGTCAGCACGCCGATCCAGCGAATTCCGATCGCGTCGACCGCGGAACGAGTCTTCGGCATCGAATGCGGTCTCCCTCTCACCTGCTCATCTCCATCCGCTCACGGGCCGTAGCCCCTTGTTGTCAACGGTACGGCTCGGTAATCTATATGTCCAAGACGAAAAAGAGATCATATCGATAGCTCAGGGATATAGATGGAACCAACCACGGGGCCGCTCAACCTCAATCAGCTTCGACTCTTGCTCGCGGTGGTCCGTCATGGGAGCGTGACCCGAGGCGCGGCCGCCGTCTTTGTCAGTCAACCGTCCGTCTCGAAAGCGATTCAGGAGCTGGAACGCGAGGTTGGCGTTCCCCTGCTTGAGCGGGTTGGCCGCGGCGTGCGCGTGACGGAAGCCGGCGCCGTCCTGGCGCAGCATGCCGAACTGCTCTTTGGGATCGCCGCCGACGCCCGCCGCGCGATGGATGAGTTCCGAGGGCTGTCGCGTGGACAGCTGCGCATTGGGGCGAGCACGACGATCGGCAATTATCTGGCTCCGCGGCTGCTTGGCGCGTATCACGCCCGCCATCCGGCCATCACGCTCGCGCTGGACGTCGGGAACACCGCCCATGTCCTGCACCAGATGCGGCAGCTCGCCGTCGACCTTGCCCTCGTCGAAGGGCCGATCCTGGATGCCGGGTTGATCGCGCAACCATTTCGCATCGACGAGCTCATCGTGTTGAGCGCGCCGGCCCATCCCTTCGCGTCACGCTCCGAGATCGCCCCTGAGGAATTGGCCGCCGCCCCATTCCTCGCCCGCGAGCCAGGATCGGGGACGCGGGAGGTGGTCGACGCCGCGCTCTCCGCCCGCGGCATCTCGCTGTCGATCGCGATGGAGCTTGGCCATTCGGAGGCGATTAAGCACGCGGTCGCAGCCGGGCTTGGGGTTTCAATGCTTTCGCGTCTGACCGTCGAGCGCGAATTGCGGGATGGATCGCTCGTGGCCACGCCGCTGCGCGGGATGTCGATCCGGCGCAGTTTGGTGCTGGTGCAACGCACCGGCGCGCGGCCATCCGCCGCGGCGCGGGCGTTTCTGGACGTGCTCGGGGCGGAAAGTGGACCATCGCTGCGAACGGCGCCTCAGCCTGATGAAACCGGCGGAACCGATGAGCGCATGGAGTAAAAGCGGAGGCTGAGAGACGCTGAATCGAGGCGCCTT
>JBBRIN010000460.1:0-4030 GCA_038221115.1 Tepidisphaerales bacterium | reverse complement strand
GGTGTTTGGCGGCATCGGCAACATCGCGGGGGCCGTCGTGGGAGGACTTCTGCTTGGGCTTGTTGAAGTGCTCGTCGTGGGCTACCTGCCCGGCGGAAGCCAGTATCGCGACGGCGTGGCATTTGTAGTGTTGATCGCGATTCTGCTGATTAAGCCATCGGGCCTCCTGGGAAAGCATGTCACTGAGAAAGTCTGACACTCCCCCCCGGCGCGGCTGGCGCGAGGCGCTCATGGCCAACGCGCCGGTGCCGATCCTGATCGCCGCGATTGTTCCGCTCGGCTGGTTCGTCGAACAGTCGGGGTACGTGGATGCGTACTACGCGCGCATGCTCATGCTGATCGGGTACAACGTGATTCTGGCGGTCAGCCTGCAACTGATCAACGGATTCAGCGGGCAGTTTTCGCTCGGGCACGCGGGGTTCATGGCGGTTGGGGCGTATCTTGCGGCGTACCCGGCGATCACGTTCTCGCAAACGTATACCAACCCGGCGGCCGTGCTGCTCTTCTACGTGGCGCTGGCCATCGTGACGGGGATGTGCGGGCTGGTTCTGTATGGCCTCTTTACCGCGGCGCGGCTATCGCGGCGATTACACCCGACACTCCCCATCATCCTGATCCTGCTATTGATCGCGTGGCTGCTGGTCGAACTGGCCCGCGCTTCTCGGTATGAGGGTGCGACGCCGGGATATCTTGTCTGGTCGCGGGGAATTTCGCTGTTGAGATCCTCGTTGGCGGGGATGCTGGATCATGGCCAGCCGCTGGCGGCGCGCGTGTCGGTGATGTTCCCGGAGGCGGCGCGGGGGCCGATGGCGTTTCTGATATTGCTGGGGGGCGCGGGAGCTTGCGCGGCGGCGGCGGGGCTGATTGTGGGGTTGCCGGCGCTTCGGCTGCGCGGGGATTACCTGGCGATCGCGACGCTGGGGATGGGGGAGATCATCCGCATTATCATCATCAACACGACGGCGCTGGGCGGCGCGCTGGGGCTTACGCCGATCCCCCGATATGCCAACTTCAGTTGGATTTATGGGGTGGCCATTGTCACGGTCGTAGTGATCTGGCGGGTTGCTTACTCTGCGGCGGGGCGGGCGATCATGGCGGTGCGTGAGGACGAGATTGCGGCCGCGGCGGTGGGGATTCATAACACATACCAGAAGGTTGTTGCGTTTATCATCGGCGCGTTCTTTGCCGGAGTGGCCGGGGCGCTCTATGCGCTGAACGAGTATTCGATCACGCCGACGCGATTTACGATGGATCGGTCGATCGAGATTGTCGTGATGGTGACGCTGGGCGGGCTTGGATCGATCAGCGGCGCGATCCTTGCGGCGACGGTGCTGACACTGCTACCGGAGGTGCTGCGGCCGGTGGCGGAGTATCGGATGATCATCTATTCGCTGGCCCTGATCGCGATCATGCTGGTGCGCCCGCAAGGGCTGCTCGGGGGGCGAGAGCTGTGGCCGCGGCGGCGGGGGCCGCGAGCGCCGTCGCCGGGTGTGGAGCCGCGGGAGGAGCCGATACCGGCATGAGTACCGCCGCCGATACGCTCGAGTGCCAGCGAGTCTGCCGGTCGTTCGGAGGGCTGCGGGCGGTCACGGAATTCACGACGCGCATCGCGCGTGGGGAACTGGTTGGGCTCATTGGCCCGAATGGGGCGGGGAAAACGACGGTGTTTAACCTGATGACGGGCGTCTATCGGCCGACGGCCGGTGAGATTCGGCTGGGGTCGCGCAGGATTGATGGGGCGCTTCCGGCACAGATCAATCAGGCGGGCGTCGCGCGGACGTTCCAGAACATCCGGCTATTTGGGAACTTGTCGGTTGTGGATAACGTGGCGGTCGCCTTTGCCCGGCACGGAGGGGAGAACCTGTTTCACACGATTCTGCGCACGCCGCGATTTTTTCGCCGGCGCGATGAATCAGAAGCGCAGGCGATGGCGCTGCTGCGGACGTTTCAGCTTGATGGGAAGGCGAACCTGCGGGCGGCGAGTCTGGCGTATGGGGACCAACGGCGGCTTGAGATTGCCCGCGCGCTGGCGACGAGGCCGCGCATTCTGCTGCTCGACGAGCCGGCGGCGGGAATGAACCCGCAGGAGAAGGCGGAGTTGATGAAGCTGATCAGGTTTATTCGCGATCAATTCGCGGTGGGCATCCTGCTCATCGAGCACGACATGCGGCTGGTGATGAACGTGTGCGAACGGATCACGGTGCTGGATCATGGTGAGACGATCGCGGTGGGGACGCCGCAGGAGATTCAGGCGAATCCGCGGGTGATTGAGGCGTATCTGGGGGAGCCGGCCTGAAATGCTGCTGCACGTCGAAAACCTCTCGGTTTCGTACGGCGCGATCGAGGCGCTGCATGATGTGTCGCTGCAGATCGAGGCGGGCGAGATCGTGACGCTGATCGGGTCGAACGGGGCCGGGAAGACGACGTTATTGCGGATGATCTCTGGTTTATTGCCGGCAATGGGGGGGGAGGTGTCGTTCGCCGGGACGCCGATTGCACATTTGCCGCCGCATCAGATCGTGCGGCTGGGTTTGAGTCATGCGCCGGAAGGCCGACAGATTTTTGCGAACCTGACGGTTCGCGAGAATCTGATGATTGGGGCGTATCAACGCACGGACAAAGTGGAAATTGCGCGCAATCTGGATCGGTGTTTCGCGCTGTTTCCGATTCTGGCCGAACGGCGCGGGCAGCGATCGGGGACGCTGAGCGGGGGAGAGCAGCAGATGCTGGCGATCGCGCGGGCGCTGATGCAGCAGCCGAAGCTTCTGCTGCTGGATGAGCCTTCGCTGGGGCTCGCGCCGCTGGTGGTGCGGAAGATCTTCGAGATTATTCGGCAGATCAACGCGAGCGAAGGGGTGACGATTTTTCTGGTTGAACAGAATGCACACCTGGCGCTGAATCTGGCGCATCGGGCGTATGTGCTTCAGACGGGGAGGATCATCATGAGCGGGGTGGCGAAGGAGCTGGCAGAGGATGAGGAGGTGAAGAGGGCGTATTTGGGGGGATAGACTGAGATCGCAATGAAAAATGAAAAACTAAAAATGGAAAATGCAAAATGGAGCGAGGATGGAAAAAGCTTCAGGGGTGACGTCCGGCGCGAGCACTTTGCTGGGCGGTTGCCCGCGACTTGCCGACGATGTTGCAGAGTTGGTCGCACTCGTCGAGGAGGTCTTCGAGTCGATGCTTTGGTAACAGTTCCGCTTCGAGGATGAGTAGGAGCCACACTCGAGACTCGCGCAACTCCTTGAAAACAATCCCCAGCTTGTGCACGAAGTCGTCGTGGCTCTCGGCCGCACGCGCCTCGTCGTAGTTGGGGGGCGGAGACGTTCCGGATCGAATTAGCTGTCCCGCCACATGGCGCCCCAGACGCGTGTCCGGAAGCGCATCTACGACCTTGCCAATTCTTACCGTAAACCGAAGAAGACGCTTGGCAATATCATCACCCTTGCATCCCACGGCATCCTTGTTGTCCTTCTCACTTTGCATTTTTCGTTTTTCATTTTTCATTTTTCGTTGCGATTTGCTCCCCAGTTCACGCCGCCGGTTTCAGCATCTCCTTCACCGGCTGCGTCGCGCCTTTTTCTCGCAGGCTGGGCATCGGTCGCACCTCGACCTCCCCGAGCTTCTGCAGGGCTTCTTTTACGAGCGCCGCGGGGGCGACGACGATGATGGTGAACGCGTCGGGCTTCACGTATTTGTTCATGACGGTCCGCACGCGGTCGGCGCCGACTTCGGCGAGCCGCGAAGGGTAGTTGTCATAATAGTCGAGGGGGTAGCCGTTCAGGATTCCATCCAGGCGGGTGCCGGCTTGCTCCTGGATGGTCTGCATTCCCATCACCATGCTGCCGGCGACGCGCAGCTTGGATTCGGTGAGCTCCTGCTCGCTGACGTCGGCGTCGCGCATGCCCTTGATCACGTGGATGGCGGCCTCGATGGTTTCGGCGGCGGCGTCGGGACGGGTTTCGGTGTTGACCTGGAAGGTGCCGTTGTGGCGGCCGGCGATGAAGTAACCGCCAATGCCATAGACGAG
>JBBRIN010000459.1:0-4034 GCA_038221115.1 Tepidisphaerales bacterium | reverse complement strand
GACCATTCGAGCGTGGGTTATAACTGGGCTGGTTATCGCACACGGCCCGCTGAGATTGAGCGACGAACCGGGCTGCATTTTTTCGATCGCTTGCCGGCGGATGTAGCGGCGACACTGCGGCAGAGCATCGACGCCCAGCCGATCCACCAGCAAGCGCCGCCGCAGCCGGCCGAGGACTGACGGGAGCTCATGAGGTGACCGCCATGCCGCAAACCGATCCGCTGGAAATTGCGATAATCCGAAAAGCCTGCGAGGGGCTGACGTATCCCAGCGAGACTGACGTCCCTTTCGATGCGGTCTGGTGGCCGGCCGAAACGGGCACGGCACGAGTGGCGATCGAACGTCATGCGGCCAAAGGCGCGACGATCGAAACCGTCCCCGTCCCGGTTTTTTTCAAGGAGCTCGAGGGGGCGGAGGAAAGTGGCAGATATCGGGAGCTTCGGCGCGTGTTGGAGTCGACGCTGAGCGAGTTGACGGTCTTTCGGGTCGGCGCGATCAGGATTGACGTTTACCTGGTGGGGCGCCTTCGATCGGGTGCGTGGGCGGGCGTTCATACGGTGTCGGTGGAGACGTAGATGCCTGGCGCGGGCACCCGCGCCAGGCCTGGCTGGCGGCGGGCCGGTTGCGCGTCTTTGGCGCAGTCGAGTTTCCGGCGGGTGTCGGCGCCGCCGGGGCTATTTTGATTGATGGGGCACCAGAGGCTCGGATCGCCTTTAAGAAGCGCTTTGCGCCGGCTTCAGCGTGGTGCCGGGCAAGTCCCATCCAGCGACGTACCGGAGTCGGGTAGATCGCCAGCGTGTGCACCTGATCGAACGCGTTGGCAAATCGCTCTTTGTACGGCTCGCCGCCCGGCGTGAGGTCCAGTTGGCAATATCCCTGCTCGCGAAGCATCTGGCCCAGCATCAGGATATGGAGCTTGCCCGGCGACAAACGTGCCAGCGAAGGATTGTGCGCGATCAGGCCAAGCTGCACTCCCTGTCGGTGAATCATGTTCGCGTGGAATGATGCGAGCATGTTGCCGACCTTCAAGACTGTTACGTGAAGCAGGCCGGGCTGTTCGAGCATGGCGCAATGAAAGGGAAGCTTGCGGGGGTCATTGCGAAATGGCGCCGATCCACGAAGTTCCTGTTGGCGGACGTCATGGAATGCGGCCGCCTCAGCGACGAGAGCCGCAAATTCGGCCGCTTGGTGAATCTGACGGAATTCAACTGCGCCAATCTTCTTAAGCTGCCGAAGCCGGCTCTTATTGCCGGATTTTGACAGCGATTGCTCGATCTCCCCTCCATCGTTGAAACGCAGCAGCGGGCGGCGCTGGACGTCGGCAACGCATGCCCGCTTTGCAGCGGGCGCGATCAGCCAATCGAGCGGCGTCGCGGGCGGCAGGTAACGAAGTTTCAATGTCGCAAGTGGGAAATGTTGTCGAAGCGCTTTGATGCAATCGAGCGGAAAACGGCCGGCGTCGGCGGGCGAGCAGATCCAGGTCTGGTACTCGGCCTGATGGCTCCCCGCCGCTACCAAAGCGCCATCTTCGAGGTCGCAGGCGAGAGGAAGCAGGCCGCTGAGCCGCCCTTCCGGATCGCGCGACACGACGAGCACGGGCTCGAATCGCAGGCGATAAATGTGGTACCAGGTTCGGGCAAAAGCCGGCGATTGAAATGGGGTCGCCCAGATGCACCGGTCCGATAACAGGCGCCATTCCGCCTGGAACGAGTCCGCTGCACGCAGCGCGTCGGCGGCGCCACCCTTGACCACTTCGATCCGCATGGACCCACTCCCAGGTCATTGCATCGACCCGTTCACCACGCGGCTTCACTGCTTCCACGGCTCCCATCATATGACAGGTGTGACGGAGATGCCGCCTCAATTACCATCGGCCCCGGTCAGTTTTGACAGAAGATTGAAAAAACCCCGCTTGCGCGCTGAGCTGATGCCCCAGTTCACGGGCACGCTCTGATAGCCCTCGTCGAATCCTTCTTCGCCGATGCGGTAGTCGAAATATCCCCAACCGGCGCGGCGGCTGACGGCGGCAAGGAAGTTGTTGTCGGGTTGATCGAACGCAAAGTGATCGTCTTCATTGAAAAGAATGGGCTGGCCGTGGTAGGTGTTCAGCTTCCGTGTGTCGTCCACCATTTTGCGGATGCCATCGGGCTGTTTGACGCCGTTGCCGTGAAGCAGCAGGAAGTCGCACGCGGCGGCCATCGCGTCGGTTGGCACCTTGCCGCCGGTGAGGCTGGTGCTGACCAGGAGCCGTCGAGCGGGGGATTTCACTTTGCCGGCGGATCGCGCCTGCACGAGCTCGATGAGCTCCGCCGCGCGCTTCGGCTGGATGATCTCATGATAATTAATGTTGTTGCACTCGTTGGCGATTTCGATGACGACGTTGGTGTAGGCCCTGGCGAGCAGCCAATCGGTGGCGTTCTGTGTCGCCTTCACGACCGCGGCCTCGTCGGCCAGGCGGGGCTCCTGGCCAAAGTAGAAGTAGCCGAGGATGACGACCATTCCGAGCTGGTCGGCTTTGTCGAGGATACGTTCGACGCGCGCCATGTACTCCGGCCGTAGCGATCCGTCGGGTGCGATGGCGGAGTTAAGCCACGGCTGTTTTTTACTGTACCCCTGAGGGCTGCCGCCTTGCAGGTTAATTGTGAAGGCGATCAGGCCGCGTCGGCGCCACTCGGGCATGGCGGCGCAGAACTCGCGAGTATTTCGATCGGCATCCCATGGGCCGTCAGGGTATTTCCACTGCTCGCGCGTCTCGGGGTTGAGGTCGTCGAAGATTCCCTGCACCAGGCGCGCGTTCAACAGGAGCCCTTCGATTTTCATTCCGTTGAAGGACCGACCGGCGTAGGTGGGCTTATCGTTGATGCGAAAAGCCTCGCCGTGGATCGACACAACGGTGTGGCGCGTCGCCTCGGCATCGGCAGAGAGTGGGACAAACAGTAAAGACATCGCCAGGAAGTAACGCATGTGGTCAAGGTATCGCTGAATGGGACCTGAAACGAGGGACGCGAGGCAAATCGCCATTGCTGGGGTATATGCGCATGGGCCGCATGGGTTTGCAGCTCGATAGGTTCGGAGATTCCGACTCGCGATTGGTCGGGTTATAGGTCAAGGGGCTGGCGCGCGGGCAACAAAAAGCCCCATCCGTTACAGATGGGGCCAAGGAGCGGGCGAAGGGGTTCGAACCCTCGACATTGACGTTGGGAACGTCATGCTCTACCAACTGAGCTACGCCCGCACGACGGTAATCCTATCGTCTACCTCATGAGCGTCAAGGCTGTTCCGGCGTCCATGCGGTAATCCCGGCGCCGCGGCGAAACGCCGACGTTCCTTTTGACACCCCTTGGCCCGCTTTCTACAATCGCCCCCTTTCACTTTGCGGACCGGCTCGGCCGGTCCGTTTTGCTTGCAGGAGCCCGCACCGTGGTCATCGACCAAGCCATCAACAAGGCATCCGCGCTCGTCGAGGCGCTGGGGTACATTCAACGCTTCAACGACAAGGTGGTCGTCGTCAAGGTCGGCGGCTCTATCATGGACGACGATCAGGCGCTGTCGCAGATCCTGAGCGATATCGTGTTCATGAACTACGTGGGGATGCAGCCCGTGCTGGTGCATGGCGGGGGCAAGGCGATCAATGACGCGATGGAGAAGGCGGGGTTAACGCCGCAGTGGGTGCAGGGGCGGCGATACACCGACGATCGGACAATCGCGATCGCCGAGCATGTGCTCTGCAATCAGATCAATAAATTCATCGTGAACTTCATCCAGAGCCAGGGGTGCGAGGCGATGGGCCTGCACTCGCTCAGCAGCGTGGTACTCTTTGCGGAAAAGACATACCTCCAGGCGCCGGACGGCCGACGGATCGACCTGGGGCTGGTGGGGGAGGTGAAGAACGTGAACGCTCGGCTGCTCCAACTGCTCGTGCAGGCCGACTCGATCCCGTGCATCGCGACGATCGCGCGCGATACCGCGGGGGGGCGGCTGAATGTGAATGCCGACACCGCCGCCGGCGCGGTCGCCGCCGCGATGAAGGCGGA
>JBBRIN010000458.1:0-4051 GCA_038221115.1 Tepidisphaerales bacterium | reverse complement strand
ACTCCGCGGGACTTTGGGGAGGTTGCCATGGCGTCTGGCCGCCGCGCTGGATCTGCTGCCGGAGCGACTTGGATAGCTCGGCGAGCTTCCCCTTGTTCTTCCCGGCCAGGTCGTTCTCTTCCTTCGGATCGCTCTGCAGATTGTACAGCTCGATCGGCGCAAACGGGCTGTCGTGAACCAGCTTCCAATCGCCGTGCCGCAGGGCTTCGATCGTCAGCCCCTGATAGGCCAAACCGCCCTCGCGGCGGACGAAGTACAGATCGCGCGGGTCATCGGGCTGAACTTCACCGCGAAAGGTGGGCAGAAGGCTGACGCCGTCGATGCCCTTCGGCGGGGCCGCATCCGCAACATTGCACGCGGTTGCAAACAGGTCCATGTGCAGCGCGACGCGCCGCGAGTGCGAGCCCGGCGCGATCGCGCCCGGCCAGCGCGCGCCCATGGGGACGCGCAGGCCCCCTTCGTACATGTGCTGCTTGCCGGAACGATACGGGCCATTGTTCGCGCCGTTGCCGAGGATGCCGCCGTTGTCGCTGGTGAAGATGACCAGCGTGTTCTTCGCCTGCCCGTTGCGATCGAGCCTATCGAGCACGCGCCCGATCCCGTCGTCGAGGTGCTCGATCAGCGCGACGAGCCTTTGACGCTTCTCGCTCATCTTCGGCTCCCGCTCCTTTACCTTCGCCAGCCAATCCGGCTTCGGCTGCAGCGGATCGTGCGGCGCGTTATACGCGAGGTAAAGAAAGAATGGCTTGTCCGCACCGGCCTTCGCGCGAGCATCGAGGAATTCACACGCCCAATCGGTGAACACGTCGGTGGCGTGGCCCTTGGGCTCAATCGTCTCGCGATCGTGACGCATGAAGTTCTGGCCGTGCCGCAGATGCGTGTAGTAATCGTCCATCATGTCGCCAAGGAAGGCATGTGCCTCATCGAACCCGCGGTCGTTGGGCAGATTCGGCGCGGTGATGCCCAGGTGCCACTTGCCGATGATCGCCGAGTGATAACCGGCGGCCTTCAGCACCTGCGGAAGCAGGACCGCCGCGCGGGAGAGATACCCCCACGAATTGTTGGGCTCCTCCTCTCGGATGACGCCGGGGACCCCGACGCGGTCCGGGTAACAGCCGGTCATCAGCGCCGCCCGCGAGGGAGAGCACACGCAGGAGTTGGCGTAAAAGTTCTCAAAATCCATCCCCTCCCGAAACACGCGATCGATGTGCGGCGTGCGAATGTCGGCAGTGCCGTATCCGGAGTAATCCGCGCGGCCGAGGTCGTCGGCGAGGATGATCAGGATATTCGGATGCGCCGCCCCCGCCTGAGGCGCCATCAGTGAAACAACGACGCCGAGCAGAAGGGTCAGCCGAGTTTCCATGCCCTTACGATACCGCCCTCGGACTGATCTGACCAAAGAAAGAAGACACATGTGGTCAAGTGGCATGGGCTACCAGCCCATGTTCGCGGTATTCCGCGAAGTTCGATCGGTACCCCGATCGAATCAGTCACAGCGCAGCGATTGTCTCCAATCAACTAACAGAAGCTCGCTGCACTCGTGCTCTCTTGGCCGGAGTACCGGCCAACGTTGCGGAGTGCCGCAACTCATGCGCGGGTCGCCCACGCCACGAAGTTTATCGGGAGCGTCCGCCCCCCGGTCGCCGCGCCCCGCGTCCGCCTTGCCGTTTCTGCCCGTGAAACGAGTTGTTCCCACCCGGCCGCGGCCCGCGCGAGTGAGCGCTCGAATAATCGCGCGATGGCGCTGCCACGGCCATGCCGCCGCCGCGATGCGATGTGGCATGATGCCCCGCGCCCTGTCCCACCGTGTGCCGCTGCGCCTGCGGCTTGGCCGGAGCCGAGTGCCCGTTTCGCGCCTCGTGGAACGATGGACGAAATTCCAGCTTCTCCTCGTGCTCCGGATACACCGGGTGGTCCGTCTTCACGGTAATCGTGCGCCGCGTCAGCTTCTCGATCGACTTGAGCCAGCCGCGCTCCTCGCGGTCGCAGAACGACACCGCATCGCCCGTCAGCCCGGCACGGGCCGTGCGCCCGATGCGGTGAACGTAGGTCTCGGGGATGTTCGGCACGTCGTAGTTGATTACGTGCGACACCTCGTCGATGTCGAGACCGCGAGCCGCGATGTCGGTCGCCACCAGCACCGGCGGATTGCTGCTCTTGAACGCCGCGATGGCGCGCATCCGCGCGTTCTGGTTCTTGTTGCCGTGGATCGCTTCAGCGCGAATGCCCGCCTTGCACAGGTGCCGCGCCACCTTGTCGGCGCCGTGCTTGGTGCGCGTGAAAACCAGCGCGCGGGAGATCGCATTGTCGTTGAGGTAATGCGCCAGCAGCGTCGGCTTGTGGCGCTTGTCTACGAAGTAGACCGACTGCGAGACGGCCTCGACGGTCGACGCCACGCGAGTCACTTCCACGCTCACCGGATTCTTGAGGATCGAATTCGCCAGCTCGCGAATTTCTTTCGGCATCGTCGCGCTGAACAGCAGATTCTGTCGCGCCGCCGGCAGTTTGGTGATGATCCGCCGAATGTCGTGGATGAAGCCCATGTCCAGCATGTGGTCCGCCTCATCGAGCACCAGCGTCTCGACGTGCCGCAGGTCGCAGATCCCCTGCTGCACGAGATCCAGCAGCCGCCCCGGCGTGGCAACCACCCAATCGGCGCCGGCCCGCAGGGCCTTTTCCTGCCAGTGCTGGCTGACGCCGCCGAAGATCACCGTGCCGCGCAGGTCGTTGTGCTTGCCGTACGCTTTAAAACTGTCGGCGATCTGCGAGGCGAGCTCGCGGGTCGGCGTCAGAATTAGCGCCCGCACGCGGTGCGGCGCCCCCCCACCGCCACCGGATCCCTTTTGCTTTGCCATGCGCTGGATCATCGGCAGCGCGAATGCCGCCGTCTTGCCGGTGCCCGTTTGCGCGCACCCCAGCACGTCCCGACCGGCCAGAACCGGCGGAATCGCCTTCGCCTGAATTGGCGTCGGAACCGTGTACCCCTCCCCCGTCAGCGACTTCAACAGCGCTTCGGAAAGGCCCAGATCAGAAAACGAAGAAACACCCGTAGAGAGAACAGACATGCCAAGACTCCTATTCGTGTTGGCGTACCAAGTGCGCCAAGCGAGAGCCACGGCATGTTGCCGATAACAAGCTACCTTAGCGCGGAGACAACGGGCTTATCGGGAGGGACTCAGAAGGAAGAAGCCGGGAACCGAGGTGAAAAACCTCGTCCGGCACAACCCCGTGAACAATCCAAAGGGAGCCGTTGCTGCTCACATTATATCGGGTGATCCCCGAATGTACAGTAGCTTACAAATTTATCGTTAGGCAGTGGGGATCTAAATCCAAAATCCAAAAGTCCAAAATCCAAAGAAAATCCGAAACCCGAACCCTAAAAAAGGGTGATGTTTCAGGTTTCGGATTTTCTTTTTTCGATGTTTTTTTGGATTTTGATCTTTTGGATTTTGGTTTTGCTTAGGCCGTCTTCACGCGCTTCGCGTCGAGCGCCGACTTCGGCGGAACCCGCACGTCCCACACCAGCCCCAGCCAGGCCATCACCTTGATGCAGTAGTACGTGAGATCGAACTGCCACCAGCGCAACCCGTGGCGGGCGGACGTGGGGAACGCGTGGTGGTTGTTGTGCCACCCCTCCCCGACGCCGAGGATCCCGATGATCAGGTTGTTCGTGCTGCGGTCGTTGCTCCGGTACGGCCGGGTGCCCCAGATGTGGCACAGCGAATTCGTGCAGAACGTCACATGGTGAACCAGGAAAATGCGGACCAGACCACCCCACAGGAAACCGAGGAATGCCCCTTTGAAGCTGCCGGTAATCGCCCAGCCCAGGCCCGCGGGAATAATCAAGCCGATCGCCACCCAGAAGCTGAACAGCGCATCGACCTTGCGGATCGCGCGGTCTTGAATGAGATCCTGCACCTCGTCCAAAATGTCAGGAGCGTCCGGGCGGAACATCCAACCGATATGGGCGTGCCAGAACCCCTTGATCGCGCCGATGATGCTGCCTTCTTCGCTATGGATGTGCGGCGAATGCGGGTCGCCATCGCGATCC
>JBBRIN010000457.1:0-4052 GCA_038221115.1 Tepidisphaerales bacterium | reverse complement strand
CCCCACCGCTCGCTGCTTAGGGCTACCGGGGTGATCGATTCGGACGCCGATTTCGACAAGCCGTTCATCGCGGTGTGCAACTCGTTCGTTCAGATCGTGCCGGGGCATGCACACCTGGATGTGGTGGGCAAGAAGGTGCGTGCGGCGGTCAAGGCGGCGGGAGGAGTGCCGTTCGAGTTCAACACGATCGGCGTCGATGATGGGATTGCCATGGGGCACGGGGGCATGAAATATTCACTTGCGTCGCGCGAGCTGATCGCCGACTGCGTCGAGACGATGCTGCGGGCGCATTGCTTCGACGGCGTGGTCTGCATCCCGAACTGCGACAAGATCGTGCCGGGGATGATGATGGCGGCGGCCCGGGTGAACATCCCGGCGATCTTTGTGTCGGGCGGGCCAATGAACGCGGGGAAGTCCAAGACCGGCGAGGCGATCGACCTGGCGACGGTGTTCGAGGCGGTGGGCAAGGTGTCGGCGGGGAAGATGTCGCTGGCGCAGCTTCAGGACATCGAGGAGAACGCCTGCCCGACGTGCGGGTCGTGCTCGGGGATGTTCACGGCCAACTCGATGAACTGCCTTTGCGAGGCGCTGGGTTTGGCGCTGCCGGGGAATGGGTCGGTTCTGGCAACTGATCCGGCTCGCGACGAGCTGTTTGCGGAGGCGGGACGGCGGATCGTGCAGTTGGTGAAGGACAACATCCGGCCGCGCGATATTCTGACGCGCAAGGCGTTCGAGAATGCGTTTGTGCTGGACGTGGCGATGGGCGGGTCGACGAACACGGTGCTTCACACTCTCGCCGTCGCGATTGAAGCGGAGCTGCCGTTTCCGCTGGCGCATCTGAACGAGGTGTCGGCGCGGGTGCCGTATCTGTGCAAGGTGGCGCCGGCGGGGAAGTATCACATGGAAGACGTCGCGCGGGCGGGCGGCATTTCGGCGATCCTCAAGACGCTATCCGGGAAGGCGAATACGCTGAGCCTCGACTGCATCACCGTGACGGGCAAGACGCTGGGCGAGAACATCGCGAACGCGGAGGTGAAGGACCACGATGTGATCCGGTCTCTCGACAACCCGTACAGCGAGCGCGGCGGGTTGGCGGTGCTGTTCGGGAATCTGGCGCCGCAGGGCGCGGTGTTGAAGACGGGGGCGGTAGCGCAGTCGATGCAGAAGTTCACGGGGCCGGCGGTGATTTTCGAGTCGGAAGAATCCGCGGCGCAGGGCGTGCTGGACAACAGGGTGAAAGCGGGCGACGTGGTGGTCATTCGCTACGAGGGCCCGCGCGGCGGGCCCGGCATGCAGGAGATGCTGGCGGCGACGGCGAACATCATGGGGCGCGGGCTGGGAGAATCGGTCGCGCTCCTGACGGACGGGCGATTCTCCGGGGCGACGCGCGGGGCGTGCATCGGGCACGTGTCGCCGGAAGCGGCAGCGGGCGGGCCGATCGCGCTGGTGCATGAGGGCGATTCCATCTCGATCGACATTCCGAATCGAAAGTTGGAGTTGCTGGTTTCGGATGAGGAATTGGCGAAGCGCAAAGGGGTGTGGCGGCGGCATCCGCCGAAGGTGGATTACGGGTATCTGGCGCGCTACGCGAGCATGGTGACGAGCGCGGATACGGGGGCGGTGTTGAAGAAGCCGGAGTTGTAGCGGAGCGAAGGCAGGCAGGAATGCCTGCCCCACCCGCGACGGACGCTAGAGATCCTCGCCGGGGGGCTTTGGCGTGGCCTTGGTCGCGGGGGCGATGGGAGCCGGGGGGGCTGGGGGCGTTGTGCGGGCGGGCTGCGTGGCGGGGTGGAAGCCCTCTTCCTTCATCTGCTCGCGGATGCCGTCGAACTGCTTTTGCTGCTTCATCTTGACGTACTCGCGCAGGTCGGCGGGCACCTGGGATTCGGTGATGAGGATGGTGATGTCGGTGCCGCGAACGGGCATCATCATGACGACGCGGTCGGTGCGCTGCGAAGGGTTGGCGGCTTGATTCCAGACGTAGATGCCGGTGTCGCGGACCATGTAGTCGAGTCCGGTGACGCCGCAGATGCTTTCGAGGGCATCCTGGATGGAGTAGTCATCGAGAACGAGCCGGATATTGCGCGCCTCGGGGGGGACGGTCTGAATCGCGCCGGCTTCGAGGTTGAAGGGGACGCCGGCCTTTTGAGAAAGCTCCATCAGCACCTGCTGGACGTCGACGCCGTTAAAGCGGACGGTGATGGTGCGATTGATCTGGCGCTTGATCTCATCGGATTTGGCGAGCACCACGACGGTCTTGCCCCAGGGATACCAGGTGGCGTTGGTTTGCTTGGTCATGGCCTCCACGGCGTCGATGAGGGTGCTGTTGCGGGCGATGTTGACGGGGGCGTCCATGCGGACGATCTCACCGTTGGGGCGATCGACGGCGTAGCCGCCTTTCGCGGCGGCGAGCTTGGCGTCGACGGCGTCGAGCAATTGCTTGACGGTCAGTTGGCCGGGTTGATCGAGTGCAATTGTGGAGAGAGTGTCGAGGCACCCCAGCTCTTGAACCGTGGAGCGGCGGGCCAGGCGGCGGAGGGCGGGGATCGGCTCGAGGATCACAGCGCCCTCGCGCACCTGGTATTGCAGCCCGAGCTTGCGGGTGATCGCGTCGAGCGCTTCGCGCAGGGTCTGGTTGGCGATGGTCGCGTTGATATTGGTGTCGCGGCCCCAGGGGAGCAGGTCCCAGACGGCGGCGTCGGCTTTCATCGATACGCCGGTCTTCTGCTCGATCAGCGTCATCGCCTGGGGGAGCAGGTTGTTGAGCGTAAGCTGAATCTGCTTGTCGAGGGCCTGATTGATCAGGGCAGACGTGTCGTCATCGGCGCGGCTGAAGAGGGGTGTCGCTGTGACGATGGACCATGTCAGCAGGAGGGCGGCGAGGCGGCGGAACATAGATAACTCCTGGCTAGTACGGCATCACGCTTGTGTCTTGCGCCAGGGTATCTTGCCTTTCAGCGACGTTGGTGGCAATGAGGCTGCGCGGCGAATGGGTGACGATGCCCTGCGCATAAGCGGCGCCGGTGAAGGTGGCCGTGTCGGGCCCGGCGCCGAACGTGATTTCGGCAACGGCGGCGCCGGCAGGCTTCTCGGGGCCGCTGATCTGAACGTCGATCGGCACCCTGGCCACGACGCGATTGGCGCTTCCGTCGCCGATTTTTACAGCGATTTGAGGAGTGCCGGCGTCGCGATGGAGGTAGCTGCGAATGCCAACGCTGGTGATGAATGTGAGGCATGCGGCCATGGCAAGGCCGGTGACCGCCCGCACCCACGGACGCGCGAAGAGCTTGATCGGCGCGGGGTCGGCTGACTCGGCCACGACCTCGGATAGGTGGGCGGCAAGGCGATCCCACTGAACGGTGGGCAGGGCAGATACCTGGAGAAGTTCCGTCAGACGGCGCTGTTCAACCACGATCCGCTGAGCGCCGGCATCGTCGCGAAGGCGAGCTTCAAGCGCCGGAACCTCCGCGGCGGCGAGGGTGCCGTCGACGTATTGACTAATCGTGAACTCAAGCTGCTCGAATTCCTCGGCAACGGTACGAGACAGATGACTGGCGAGCTTGTCCCACGCCAGTTCGGGCACGGCGGGCGATGCCTTCAGGGCGAGATTGAGCTTCTGGTACTCGGCGAGCAACCGGCGCACGTCAGCATCCGCGGCGAGATGCGCTTCGAGTGCGGCGGTTTCTTCCGCCGACAGCGTCCCGTCGAGGTATTGGCTGATTGCGAATTCCAGTTCGTCGCCCGACATCACAGATAGTCCTTCAGAATTTCTTTAAGCTTCTTTCGGCCTTGAAACACGTGCCACTTCACGGCTTCGACGCTGCACTCCAGGGCCTCGGCCACATCCTTTTGAGGCATCTCCTGGATCGTGAACATGACAATCGCCTGCCTTTGTTTAATGGGAAGCTGGTTGAGGGCTTCCTGTAGCTTGACGCCCAGCTCCTGGCTTTCGAGGCGGCGGACGGGATCGCCGCTGCGGGCCATCCATTCGCTGCCGCCGCCCGTTCCGGCGCCGGTGGTGCCGGCGGCATCGGAGGGGCCGAGCAGATCAT
>JBBRIN010000456.1:0-4054 GCA_038221115.1 Tepidisphaerales bacterium | reverse complement strand
CGACTTCATAGACCAGTTCGGATTGTCCCTTCTCCGTCGTTTTGAAGTCCGTGATGGTCGCCCCGCGAAGCGGCGTCGTGGCGGGACGAATGGACCGTGCTCGCGGCTGCGGATCAACCTGGCCTTCCTTCTCGACGACCTCGCCATGAAACCCGGCCATCACATACGGATACTTCGTCGCGCCGTGATAGTGGTAGCCGATGTGGGTCGTGTGGCCGTGGCATTCATCGAGGTCGGCGACGGGCGATCCATCGGGCTCGGTCAGGCCGTAGATCGGATAGCCGTCGAGCGCGTAGGCGACGGGTTGGCCTTTGCCGACCGCCGACTGCAGGTGCATCGGGGTAGCGTGGTAGTGGTAGTCGTCGGCTCGGCCGCAGTGGCCGCCCCATTCGTCGAGTTCGCCGATTTCCTGCGAGACCTCGCCGCGGTTGTTCTGCGGGTTGAAGATCGGAATACCGTTGGCCGCCAGCGCGATCGCGCCGCGGAGGAATCGGCCTTTGATCATCGCCGGGGTTTTGGCGACGGCCGGATGCCGCGGCACGCGCCACGCGTTATCGCCAGTGTAAGGCTGCGGCAGCGGCACCTGCTGCTGCCAGGCGGTGATGCCCTTCATCATCGGGTGATCAGGCAGACCGTCGGATTCGACGTAGACATACTTGTCGTCCGACCGGGTCTTCACGCGCTTAAACGCCGCAAAGATTTTGGCGGCGTCGGGTGGTTTAACGGCCGTCGCGCCAGGCTCCGCCGGGCCGAGAACTAGCTCGGTGACGAGGGGGATTTCGACGTCCACTGCGTTCGCCGCCACCAACTTCGCCTCGGCACGCCGGGCGTTGATTTGTCGCGAGCGAGCGGCGGCGTGCCGAGCCATTCCCTGTCCGCCGGCGTCCAGATCTCGCAGGGCGATCATGTGGGTCTTCTCCGACCCATCCACCAGCCACGCCCGGCTCTCATCGACCTTAAGAAGATAGGCGGTCAGCGTCTGCCCGTCCGCAAGTCGCCATGCTGTCAGAGGGATGGCAATCTCGTCATCGTGACTGGGATGCGCCGATCCAGGCAAGGCCATGACAAGCGTTGCGAGGAGAGCGACGAACGGTATCGAGAGGATGCGTCGGCTGGCTGCCATGGTCAAATCCCAATCGTTTTTAACGAGTCACGTCTACAGCCCCAACGGGGCGTCAGACATCAGGCTGTGTCTCGAAAAAGCCGCGACCGTCAGGGAGTGGGGAAGTAAATCAGTGCCAATTCAGCAAATTGCGATTATCTACTACTCCACTCCCTGACGGTCGCGGCTCTTTTGAGTGCTGACGCGCCGTTCGCCGCACAGGTCTCCGGCGTACCGGCGACCTGTGGCACCCGAGGCTGCGTCTCGTGCGCTTACTTCGCCGCCGGCTGAGTCGCCGCCGTGCGGACTCGCGGTCCGCGGCCGGCGGCGGGTCCACCCGCCCCGGCCGGTGCCCGTTTGGGCGGGGCCTCCGGCAGGTCTTTTTTCAGTTCGGTGAGCTTCGCCAGCATTCGCTTGCCGATGTCGCCGCGGCGGACGTACTCGTCCACTTTTTCGCCGACATCGTCTTTCAGGTTCATCAGCGAATGCTCGCCATCGGACGCCCATTCGATGAGCTTCCAGTCGCCGTCGATCAGTGCCACGTCATAGGCGGCGATCAGGAACGGCTCGCGGGGGACGATTTTCCCCGTATGCAATGCCGACCATTGGCTGGTGCCGTCGAGCTTTGCCTCAGACGGGAGCGGGACGCCGGCGGCCGCCGCGAGTGTCGCCAGCCAATCCTGGCCCGAGACCGGCTGCTGCGTGACCGCGCCGGCGGGAACTTGGCCGGGCCAGCGGATCACGCAAGGCGTGCGGATGCCCCCTTCGTAGACCGTTCCCTTGCCAAAGCTGAGCGGGGCGTTATCAACCGCGCTGTCTCGGCGGGCCGCGCCGTTGTCGGAGTAGAAGAGGACGATCGTGTTCTCTCGCAAACCCTGCTCATCCAGCGCCGTCAACACTCGCCCGATCGCCAAGTCCATGCCTTCGATAACCGCCCAGTAAATCCCGTCGGTCTTGTGTTTAGCGACCAGGTCGGCAGGCGCGGCCAGCGGGACATGCGGCGCATTGAACGCGACCTCGATCAGGAAGGGCCGAGCCGGGTCACGCTGCTTGAGCTGACGGATCGCTTCGTCCGCGATCAGGTAGGTCGAATAGCCTTCTTCCTGAAGGGTCTTTCCATCGCGCTGCCAATCGACGACGCCGCGCTGGTTGGTGTGCTTGAAGTAGTCCACCTCGGGTCCGACGAAGCCATAGAAGTGGTCGAAGCCGATCTGCGTCGGCGGATTGACGTTGCCCAGATGCCACTTACCGATGAGCGACGTCTGATAGCCGGCCGACTTAAAGACCGAAGGAAGCGTCACGCCGCCCTTGGGCAAACCCGCCTGCTGCGGGCCAATCACGTCGGCCAGTCCGAATCGCCGGGGCATCTGGCCGGTCAGCAGCGCTGCCCGCGCCGGGCTGCAGACGGGATAGGAGTAAAAACGTTGGAGTTCGAGTCCTTCCTGAGCAAAGCGGTTGAGGTTCGGGGTCGGCGCTTTGGGGGAGTGAAAGCCGACGCCGTTCCAGCCTAGGTCATCGGCGAGAAGGATGAGAACATTCGGCGAAGAGGGCCGAGTGCTCGGCGAGGCGGCGCGCGCAAGACCGGGGATATTGGCGAGCAGAGCGCAGATCGCAACCAAAGGAAAAAATAAAACGGGTCGCAGTCTCTGCATGGGCGTGCTCGGGGATGACAACGCTGTCAAGGAACTCGGCTGAAATGGTCCTGCTCTGCGTCTCTGCGTCTCTGTGGTTCAATCCACCCCCTGATTCCGAAGCATGCATTAAAACCGCAGAGACGCAAAACCGCAGAGACGCAGAGAAGAATGGATTGACTGTGGCACTTGGTAAGAGACGAAGGCGGGCCGGGTGTGAGAACACACCCAAGCCACGCAATGAATCGTCCGGGCGGTGGTTAGTTCGACGGGCGCTGCGGGCGTTGGGGCGCGCCGTCGCCGCCCTGGTTCGGTCCGCCTTGTCCGGGTGCCCCTTGGCCAGGTCCGCCCTGGCCGGGTCCGCCTTGGCCAGTTCCACCTTGACCGCGCTGTCCACGCTGTCCGCGTTGGCCGGGGGCCGGGGCACCTGGAGCGACGCCTGCGCCAGCCTGCCCGGGTCCGCCCTGCTCGCCGCCCGCGCCGGGTCCGCCGCCCGGCCCACCGGGACCGCCTTGGCCCCCGCCGGGGCCGCCTTGGCCCTGACCTTGGCGAGGCGGACGGGCCTCTTCCAGCGACTTCATCTGCTCCGGGGAGAGAATCTTCGCGAGCTTCCCCTTCATCTCGGTTTCAAGGTTCGCGACCTGCTTTTTCTGGTCTTCGGAAAGGGTCAGCTTCTCCTCGGCGTAGCGAGGGATGAGATGGACTCCACCCGTGGGTCCTCGCTGGCCGCCGCCCGGTCCTCCGGGACCGCCCGGCCCACCCGGACCGCCGCCTCCAGGGCCACCAGGACCGCCAGGACCGCCGGGACCGCCATCCTGTTTCGGCGGAGGGCCGTCGGAAGGATCGGCCGCGAGCGACCGGCTAACCAGTGCCGAACCGGACAACGCCAACGCCAGGGCAACCATCGAAAGACGCTTCATCGAAATCTCCTTGCCGCCAAAGGCGGGGGTTAATTCAAACCAGAATCTCAGCCAATCACTTCGAACCGATACAATAAACCGCTCGGTTGGATCGCAGGTACAATTGTCCATTCGCCACAGCTGGCGAGGCGTTGAAATCGGTGTCATCCAAAGGCGGGCTTTGCGCGAGGACTTTAAAGCTCGGGTCGGCCTGAAGAACCATCGCGCCCGCCGTCCGCGTGACGGCGAGGAGCTTGCCATTGACCGCGATCATTGAGGCGTAGACAGGCTTGCCGTTTCGCCCGCCCGCCGTCACCTGCATCCGCTGCTGCCCGAGCAATTTCCCGGTCGCCGCATCAAGGCAGACCGCCTGTCCCTTCTCATCGAGCCAGAAGAGCTTCCCATTCAGCAGGACCGGCGAA
>JBBRIN010000455.1:0-4056 GCA_038221115.1 Tepidisphaerales bacterium | reverse complement strand
CACCAGTCGAGGGCCTCCAGCGACTCGTTTTCGGCGGAGAACTCATCGCCACCGAGGCGGATGCGATCGGGGCTGCCGGTGATGCAGGCGGGCCAGAGGCCGCGGGCGGTGGCCCAGTGGTAAATCGTCTGATGGTTGGTGGTCTCGTATACGGTCATGGCGGCGGGATTGTAAAGGTCGGGGGGCGGGTCGCCAAGCGGGTTTGAATTAAGGCGCGTCGGCGGACTTGGCCGGGCGGGTTTGGAGCATGGCGGCCTTGGCTTTCATCTCAGCATGTTCGCGTTCGACCCGCTCGAGGTGGGCATTGCGCTGGACGTCGCGGATCTGGCGGAGGGTCTTGAAAACGGTGCGGAAGAGCCACCAGCCGAAGACGCTGAAGATGGCGGTGAGTAGAAGGACCAGGAGAAGGCGCAACTCGCGGTACTCGACGAAGAGCAGGTCGATGGTGACGCGGGTATTCCAGTTGCGCGAGAGGATGATGACGACGAAGAGGAAGATCGTGCTGAAGGTGACGACCTTCGTCCAGACTTTGATTTTGAGCCAGGTGCTGTTCATGAGGTCCTTGTCGATTAGTCTACGGCAAAGGCTTTCGTTTGGTTAGCGGGGCGAGGTGGCGAAGAGGAGTTCGGCGAGGCCGCGGAGGCCTGGAGCGAGGTAGGCGGCGATGGGGCAGTAGAGGATCATGACGGCGGCGCTTGCCAGAGAGAGATAGGGGCCATACGGCATCTCGCGGTGTTTGTGGAAGGCGAGCGTGTAGAGAGCGAAGAGGATGCCGAAGAACGGGGCGATGAAGAATGCGATGACCGCGGGGCCGGGGCCGAGGATGGCGCCGACGGCGAGCATGAGGTCGGCGTCGCCGCGGCCCATGCCGACCTTGCCGAAGCCGAGTGTGCCGAGGATGCGGGTGAGCCAGACGGTGAACCCCCCTACCATCGCGCCCAGGAGGGATCCGAGAAGGCCGCGGAGCCAATCGTATTGATAGAGCGAGGTCCAGACGTCGTGGAGCGGTTTGCCGGGGAGAGTAAGGAGGACGGCGAGGCCGCCGAGTGCGAGGGCGGGCATGAGGAAGAGCATTTCCTTGCGCATTTCGGCGCGAATCTGGCGGGGCGTGTAAGACGGGGGGAGTGGGGGGACTTCTTCGCCGCGCGATTTTGCGTCGCGCATTTCCTTTTCAATCTCGTCGCGCTGGGCTTCGAGAATCGGCTCCCCGTGGGGAAAGCTCACGGGGAGTAGCTTGCGGAACCAGAGAATGAAGCTGATGAGCCAACCTAGTCCAGCGCCGGCGGCGAGGGCCAGCGCGGCTGATGGAAGATCGCTCAGCGTGCCGAGCGTTGAGTTGTGATCCATCAGGGCATGATAGAAGAGGCCCAGCGCCGCGGTGATCCATACGACGGAGGGCTCGATGATGAACAGCTCGGCGTCGATGAGGCTTTCGGCAAGAAGGGCGCTGATGAGCCACATGTAGAGCATGTAGATGGGCCAGTCCTCAAAGAACGAGGCGGTCGCGCCGACGGGGGAGCAGGAGAGGCCGCGATGGAAGATGAAGAAAGCGACGTAGTAAACGACGAAGAGCGCGCCGGTGAAGGCTTCAATGATGGGGTAGCGCGAGGAGATGGGTTGGTGGCAGTAGCGGCAACGGCCGCGAAGGAAGAGCCAGCCGAAGACGGGAACATTGTCGTACCAGGCGAGGCGCGAGTTGCATTTGGGGCAATGAGAGGGAGGGGTGACAAGCGATTCGCCGCGCGGAAGGCGCCAGACGACGACATTGAGAAAGCTACCGACGCAGGCGCCCAGGGCGAAGACGAAAGGGATGAGGAGGTAGTGGGGCATTCTTTGGAACAGTTGGTAGTTGATAGTTGGTAGTTAAGAGCGGAGCTGGAAAGTGAGTGGCAACTCTTTCTTAGAGGAGCTTCACGATGTAAATGACGGCTTCGTCGGGGGTGAGGTTGGTTACGTCCAGCTCGGCGTGCATGGTTTGGCGGTAGATGGGCTCTCGTTGAGTGAGTAAGAGGTTGATTTCCTCGAGGCCGCCGCCAAGGGGGGTGAGGTTGGGGCGGGTTTGGGCGGTGAGGGGGTCGGCGGTGGTGCGGCGGAGAAGTTCTTCGGGCTCGCAGCGGAGGTAGATGAGCTTGTGGCCGGCCGCCTTGAGGACCTCGCGGTTTTCGGCGCGCATGAGGGTGCCGCCGCCGAGGCCGATCACGTAGTCGGCTAGCTTGGCAACATGGCGGACCGCTTCAGATTCGAGATCGCGGAAATGGGGCTCGCCGTGTTGTGCAAAGATGTCTTTGATGCTTTTGCCGGCGCGGCTGAAGATCAGGTCATCGACGTCAACGAAGGTCTGCCAGAGCTTGTCGGCAAGCCGCCGGCCGACGGTGGACTTACCGCTGCCGCGGGCGCCGATTAGAACGATACTCATCCGGATCGATTATCGGCATGGCGAGCGAGAGGGCTAGAGCGTGGAAGAAGATGGCTTCCTTCCGTTCGGGGCGAGCATCCCTATAATGCGCGGCATGCCTGAAACTGCGACGCAAGGCGGCAAGGATGCTGGAGCCGCCAAGTCGATTTACAAGCGCGTGCTGCTGAAGATCAGCGGGGAGGGGTTTTGTCACGAAGGGGGATTTGGGATCGAGGCGGGTGAGCTGGAGAACATTGCCCGGCAGTGCATTGAGGTGGCGCAGATGGGGGTGCAACTGGCGATCGTCGTGGGCGGTGGGAACTTCATCCGGGGGGCGACGTTCGCGGCCGACGGGCACATCCCCCGGGCGACGGCGGACTACATGGGGATGCTGTCGACAGTGCTGAACGCGGTGGCACTGCAGGAGACGATGGAGAAGTTCGGGCAGCCGACGCGGGTGATGTCGGCGATCAGCGTTTACAGCGTGTGCGAGCCGTTCATCCGGCGGCGCGCGGTGCGTCACCTGGAGAAGGGGCGGGCGGTGATTCTTGCGGCGGGGACGGGTAACCCGTTTTTCACGACCGATACCTGCGCGGCGCTGCGGGCGACGGAGATCCACGCGGACGTGCTGCTGAAAGCGACGAAGGTGGACGGGATTTACGATTCGGACCCGAAGAAAAACCCGGCGGCGAAGCTGTATAACAACGTCAGCTACTCCGAGGTGCTGGAGAAGCAGTTGCGGGTGATGGACCTGACGGCGATCACGCTGGCGATGGAGCGGAAGATTCCGCTGGTCGTGTTTAACCTGAAGACTCAGGGGAATATTATTCGCGTGCTGCGCGGCGAGCCGGTCGGGACGAAGATCGTGCCGCGAGCGGGGGATTTGAAGTAGGACTGCCAGATTCGAAAACGGCAGACAGGAATGTCTGCCCCACCGCCGGGCGGAGACAGTTATGCCAGCCGATGATATTTTATTCGATTGTGAAGAGCACATGGAAAAGGCGATCGAGCACCTGAAGCACGAGCTTCGGACGGTGCGGACGGGGCGGGCGTCGCCGGCGTTGGTGGAGCATGTGCAGGTGATGTATTACGAGCAGTTGACGCCGCTGAAATCGATCGCGTCGATCAGCGTGCCCGAGGCGACGCAACTGTTGATCAAGCCGTTCAGCCCGAGTGATTTGAAGGCGATCGAAAAGGCGATCAACGACAGCAAGCTTGGGCTGACGCCTCACAGTGACGGGAAGCAATTGCGACTCATCCTGCCGGCGATGTCGCAGGAGCGGCGGGTGCAGCTGGTGGGGCAATGCAAAGTGTTTGCCGAGGCGGCGAAAGTGTCGATGCGCAACGCGCGCCGGGATGCGAATAAGCTGGTGGATGTGGAAGAAAAGGGTGGCGTGCTGACCGAGGACGAGGCGAAGACCACAAAGGAGAAGATCCAGGACCTGATCAAGCAGTACGAGACAAAGATAGAGGAGATGACGGAGCACAAGAAGCAGGAAGTGATGCAGGTTTGAGGAAGTTGGTAGTTGGTAGTTGGTAGTTGTTGGTGGAACTTGTGGCGCGGTGATGGATATGAGCGAAGCTCCGCATCCATCGACATCGGTCCGCCGGTGGGAACTGATGGTGTTGGTGGGGATTCTGGCTGTTGCGGCGGGGGTACG
>JBBRIN010000454.1:0-4062 GCA_038221115.1 Tepidisphaerales bacterium | reverse complement strand
GTGGGTTATTCTCGTCGACCGCGGCTACCTCAACGCACCAAATGCAAAGGGCAAAGGCACTCAAATCGGAAGCGTGTTTTACTGCCCTTCCGGAAATGTGGACCAGTTTCCGCCATCGTTGACCAATTCCACCGTGGTGCCCGCCGACCGCATGGACCAGCGCGGCGCAATGGCCAACCGCGGCACTTCCCCAGTCACGGGCATCCAGGTCGACTGCTGGTACGGCATGAATGCCTCGGATGGTTCGGACACGATGAAGGGCGCCCCCTGCCATCGCATCGAAGTGGAACCGCGCGACAAGTACATGAAGCTGAATTACGTCAAAAAAGCTTCTGATATGGTCATGCTGTTCGATGGGCTGATTTATCATCACGCCCAGGTCAATGCCAGCCGAATCAACGCCCGACATGGTCGCCAGAAGCAGACGAACCTTGCGTTCTTTGACGGGCATGCCGTCACCTACAACACCGCCGACCTCCCCGGCGGCTTGAATCCCCCTCAAGGACAAGCCAAAACCACGTTCGGCGCCGCGAACCTCAAGAATTATCCTCCCCCCGCGCCGATGTGGCTGCTGGAACAGCAGTACTGACGCCCTGCCGAATCAGCGCGTTTCCTTGCCTTTCGACCGGGCGTGTGGCAAAATCATGCGGCGCGACCGGGGCCGAAGTCAGGCCCGCGCACGCTCATGTTGCACCGCTGGGAGTCTTACTTCATGTTTACACATTCGCCTCCTGCTCGTCCGTTCAGGCTTCGTCGTACGGCATTCACCCTCGTCGAACTGCTCGTCGTCATCGGAATCATCGCGCTGCTTATCTCAATCCTGCTCCCCGCCCTGAGCAAGGCGCGCGAAAGCGCCAACACGCTCAAGTGCCTCTCAAACTTGCGTTCCATCGTGCAGGGCTGCCAGGCCTATTCCGCCGAGAACAAGGGGTGCATCATCCCCGCACAATGGCAGAGCCGAAACGGCACCGACATCAATAACCTCGATGGCGAGCTGGCCTGGCCGAACATTCTGGCTGGAAAAGGTTACGTTACGGCCCCCAATTCGACGGGCAAGCCCGGCCCGATGACCAACAGCATCTTTTATTGCCCGTCGGCCCGCGCCGACATGGCCGACGCGACGGTTGCCATGAACGGCAACGGCACGATCCCCAAGGATCGCACCGATGAGCGCGCCTCTTTCTGCATCCGCTATCAGGACAAAACCGGCGCCGCCGGAGGGCCGTCGGTAGACACGTGGTACGGGATCAACGGCAACATCATCACCAAGAGCAGCGCCACCACCGACCCTAAGGCGTCGACCAGTTGTCCGTGCCGGCGCATCACCCTCGACCCCACCGCGCCGGTTCAACCGGCATGGTGGAGCGCCCAGCTCCTGAAGACGAGCGCCGTCAGGAAGAGCGCGGACATGGCATTCTTCTATGACGGCATGTGGATGCACCACACTTCGGTGAACGCCAGCCGTATCGCGGCCCGCCACGGGAACAAGACCAAGACGAATATTGCCTTTTTTGACGGGCACGCCGAGACGTTCACCACGGCGGACCTGCCCGGTGGGTTGTTCCCATCAACCCAGGGCAAGCCCGCCCAGATCTTTGCCCTCGCCAATCTCCAGGCGAAATATGCGCGGCCCCCGTACTGGATCCTCGAGCAGCAGTAGTATTGATCCCCGCGACTTCAGCCACCAGGACTTTGTGGACGTCCTCGCTCGATGTGGACCGCCAGCAGCGTCACGTCCGCGGGTGTGATCCCACTGATCCGAAGCGCCTGCCCCAAACTGCGCGGCGTGAACGTCGTGAGCTTCTGCCTCGCCTCGTTGCGCAGGCCCACCACCCGCGCGTAATCGATCCACGCCGGAATCAGCTTCCCCTCCAGCTTGGCGAATCGCTCGATCTGCTTTCCCTGCCGCGCGACGTACCCCTCGTACTTCAACTCGATCTCGAGTTGCCGCCCGACGTCCGCTGAAATCGACGCCGCGGCGGGAAGTCGCGCCACCAGCTTCGGCCAATCCGATTCCGTCCGCCGCATCCACTCGCCGGCCGGCACCCCATCCACCCGGTGCTCGCGCAGCACCGCGCCCGCCGCCTCAATCGCCTCAAGCCGTGCCGTGAACCGCGCCCAGCGATCGTCGTCCACGAAGCCCATCTCCCGCCCCACCGCCGTCAGCCGCCGATCCGCATTGTCGTTCCGCAGATGCAGCCGGTGCTCCGCACGGCTCGTGAACATCCGGTAAGGCTCCGTCGGCGGCTTGGTCACCAGATCATCCACCAGCACCCCTATGTATGCCTGATCGCGACCGAGCACGAAGTCGTCATCCGCTGACATACCGCCCGCTCGCCGCGCCGCATTCACGCCTGCCACCAGGCCCTGCGCCGCCGCTTCCTCGTATCCGCTTGTGCCGTTGATCTGGCCAGCCAGATAGAGTCCGCCCACCTTCTTCGTTTCCAGCGTCGCCCGGATCTGCGTCGGCCACACCATGTCGTATTCCACCGCATAGCCCCACCGCAGCACCTGGGCCTTCTCCAGCCCCGGCACCAGCCGAATCATTTGTTCCTGCACGTCCGACGGCAGGCTCGTCGAGATGCCGTTGCAATAAATCTCGTCCGTATCCAGCCCCTCCGGTTCCAGGAAAATATGATGGCTCTGCTTCTCCGCGAACCGCACCACCTTGTCCTCAATGCTCGGACAATAACGCGGCCCCGTCGATTGAATCTGACCGCTGTACATCGGCGCGCGATGAAGATTCGCCCGGATCACCTCGTGGATCGCCGCGTTGGTGTTCCCCAGCCAACAATAGACCTGCGGCAAGGGGGGACGCCAGGGGCGCAGAGAGGATGGACGATGGAGGATAGAGGATGGCGCGTGCGCATCCTCTCCATTTTCTGCCCTCGATCCTCCATCCTCTCCCCGGCAACCATATTCATTCAGGTACGAAAACGGCATCGGCGCCTCATCGCCCGGCTGAATCTCGAAGCGCGCAAAGTCGATCGACTCGCGCTTGATGCGCGGCGGCGTTCCTGTCTTCAGCCGACCCATTTCCAGACCGAGTTTCGCCAGACAACCCGAAAGCCCCTTCGCCGCCGCTTCCCCGACTCGCCCCCCCTCGGTCTTCTGCTCCCCAGTGTGCATCAGCGCGCGCAAAAACGTGCCTGTCGTCACAATCACCGCGCGGCATGCCAGCCGCGTCCCATCCGCCAGCCGCACCGCCCTTATACCTGAACCCTGAACCCCGAACCCTGAACCCTCTCCCGTCTCAATCTCGGCAACTTCCCCCCGAAGAATCTCCAGGTTCGCGCACGTGCTCAAAAGCCGTTGCACCTCCACCGCATATTTGTACTTATCCGCCTGCGCGCGCGGCCCCCACACCGCCGGCCCTTTCGAGCGATTCAACATGCGAAACTGAATGCCGGTCGCATCTGTCGCCAGCCCCATGAGTCCCCCGAGCGCGTCGATCTCGCGAACCATCTGCCCCTTGGCCAGCCCGCCGATCGCCGGATTGCACGACATCTGCCCAATGCGCGACGGGTCCATGCTCACCAGAGCCACCCGGGCGCCCAGGCGCGATGCCGCCCACGCCGCTTCCGCCCCGGCGTGCCCTCCGCCGATCACCACGATGTCGTAATCAGGCTTCATTCTCGCGGCGGCTCCTCGCGCGGCGGCGGATTGTCTTCATTCACCATTCGATGCCGCTCTCGTACGCCAATCATTCCCATCACGAAGCTGACGAGCCCACCGCACAGGAATAAAACAATTCGCCCAGGCGCAAGCGGGCCCAACTGGCCCTTGACCGCCCTATAGCTTTCCCAGAACAGGAGCATGGCGATCACCACGAACGAAAACGAAAAACGGGCCAGCCAGGAAGACCAACGCGATCGCATGCTTCGATTATACGCGCTGGTGCTGGCATCACCCTTGCTCCAGTGCTCCGAATACCAACAGGAGCCTATTCGTGCGAACTCGTGCAATTCTTCTCGCCGCGTTGACATCCCTCGCCATCAGTCATTCCGCGATCGCCGAGCCGGCGGCCAAGCCAGCCGCCGCGGGCGGAGGGGGCGGTGCGCC
>JBBRIN010000453.1:0-4062 GCA_038221115.1 Tepidisphaerales bacterium | reverse complement strand
CCCCCTGCCGCGTCCGATACTGCGGGTGCTGAGACGATCGACAATTAAGGCTGCGAAACGATCACATAACCGCCTTGGGCTACGCCGGTCACCGCCTCGGCAATCAGCAGGAAATGCTTTTCAAGCGTCGGTCGATGATTGGTCCACAATTCCACGATGGCGATGTGACGGGTCGCCAGGTTCTGCTGATAGCGGAGATTCTTGTCCGCCAGAACGAGCACGTCGAAGCCTGCCTGTTCAGCCGCCGCGAGCAGGTCTCCATTTTCGGTGCCTTTCCAATCCAGCCCGCTCACGGTGGAGACATCATGCCCGGCGAGAGCATTGCGGACTTGGACCGGCACGTTTTCGTCCAGGAGCACTTTCACGTTGCGAGCTCGCCATCAATCCGGCTCTGCCCATACCGCAACACCGCCACGGCTTGCGCGCGCGTCACGCTCGGGAACGACTCGAGGAAATAATCCAGTGACAAGCCGTCCGCGAGATAGTCGAACAAGGCATCGGCCGGAACGCGCGTGCCCGCGAAGACCGGCCTGCCCCCGAGGATGCCCGGATGGCTCACAACCTGCCCCGCGGCGGCGAAATGAGGTTGGGAGGTTTGAGCGCTCATGCCTTCAATATATCATGCGGCGGATCGGGTGGCACGGGTGACATGGCGCCCGTATTCGCCAAGGTGTCGGCTGCTTGACCTCACCCGCCTCCGATCGACTGAGAATCACTGCCGTTCGTTGTAAGGTGAAGTCGAACCGAGGATCGAATACCATGTCCACGCGAGCGGGGGGCAATGGCACCCCAGAAACCATGCCACCCGCCCACCCGCCATAACAGGTCATGCCACCGGCCAGAGAAAATGAAAGTGCTTCCCTTCGTATTCACGCTTTTAGCCACCGTGACCCAAGGCGGATGCACGCAGCTTGCCTACATGTTTTACCCGGATCAATCTCAGACACCGCCACGGGAAAAGCTGCCGCGAATCACCTTGAGCACGCAACTTGCGAGGTGGGTCGGAAAGCGCATTGAAGTTGAAGGCATTGCAACTGACGACCCAGCCGGAGCCACCGTTTTGGTGGAAAGAACGCCGGTATATGTCGACGAAATGACTGCTTGGCCACCGTTGATCGAAGGACATCGCACATGGGTTTCCGGCCGGTTGATGCTTGCAAGCGAGCCCAAACCGGCACACGTGGGGAACGCCCGCTTCGTTCTAACGAAGCCATCACTGCTCGGCGCTCCGTTGTCCAAGTAACTATCCATGACAAAGGCTGTCTCGCAAGACCATTTCCCCCTCATTGAGAGGCCCGCCACAGGCGGCGGGGGTTAATGAGGCGGGGGTCTGGGGGCGGAGCCCCCGGTTTTGTACGACCCTTTTAGATTCCGCGCTTAACGGCTCAGACGTTGCGCCTCACGGCTGAGCGGTTGCGCTGCACGGCTGAGAAGCTGCGCCGCACGGCTGAGGCGTTGCGCCTCATGGCTTTGCCGCTGCGCCGCAGGATTTCGGGCTTAATTTCTCTATTTTGCGCTCAAGTCCCCGTTCCGCACGCCGATTTGACAGGTGCGCCCGGATAATGCCGTGCAAGGACCCCGCCCCTACTCCGCCTTCCCCAGCTTCCCCTCCTTCAACACCAGCGTCCGGTCCGCTGTCCGGGCCAGCGCCCGGTCGTGGGTGACCATCAGAATCGTCTGCCCCTTGTCGCGGTGCAGAGCTTCTAATACCGACATGATCTGCACGCCGGTCTCCGCGTCGAGGTTGCCGGTGGGTTCGTCGGCGAAGAGCACGCGCGGCTGATTCATCAAGGCCCGCGCGATCGCGACGCGCTGCCGCTCGCCGCCGCTCAACTGCGACGGGCGATGCTTCAGCCGATGTCCCAGTCCCAGCGATTGCAGCAGCTCCGTCGCCCGCGCGGTGAGTTCCCGCTTGTGAGACCGGAAGGCGAACCAGGACTGCTCGATCATCGGGGCCAGGAGCGTGTTCTCCATCACGTTAAGCTCCGGGAGCAGGTGGTAGAATTGAAAGACGAAGCCGAATTGCGCATTTCGCACCCGGCTTCGGCTTGCGCTCGACAGCCGGACCAGGTCCTTCCCCTCGAACTCAACGCTCCCCGCATCCGGGGCATCCAGCGCGCCGAGGATATGCATGAGGGTGCTTTTCCCCGACCCCGACCGGCCTTCGATGGCGATGAACTCCCCCTGCCGCACGGTCAGATCAACCCCCCGCAGCACTTCGACGCTGCTATCGCCCATTCGAAACACGCGATGAATCCCAGTGCCGCGCAGGATCGCCGATCCGGTCGCCGCGCGCTGCCCCCCCTGCCCCCCCGGTGCCTGTCTCGAGTCGGCCGTATCCAATTCTACTCCCATCGCAGCGCCTCCACCGGATGCAGCCACGCCGCCCGCAGCGCCGGGACGGTCGCGCCGAGGACGGCCGACAGGATCGCCACGCCTAGGATCACCGACACCTCCATCGGGTTCATCGTGTTCGGGATCGTGTCGAACAGGTAGACCTGCGGGTCCCAGATGACGATGCCCATGGCCTTGCCGAGCCAATCGTGCAGTTGGTTGATGTAGTGGACGATCGACCAGCCGATCAGCAATCCCAGGCCGCTGCCGACGAGCCCGATGGCCAGGCCGTAGCCGAGGAAGATCGCCGCGACGCCGCCGTTGGTCGCGCCGACGCTCTTGATGATGCCGATGTCGCGCGTCTTCTCGACGACGATCATGTAGAAGATGCAGAAGATGAGGAAAACCGCCACGACGCTGATCAGGCTGAACAGGCCAGTCACCAGCACTTTTTCCTTCTCGATCGCGCCGAGCCACACGCGCTGGCTTTCCTCCCAGGTCATCACGCGGTAGCCCGCATCGTATAGGTTCACTTTGCCCTCAAACACCTGCCGGCATGCGTCCTCGATCTCCTGCCGTGCCTTGTTCAGGTCATAGCCCGGCTTGATCTTCACATCGATCTCGCTGGTGCGCGCCGGAAAACCGGGCGAGCCATCGGCGCCCTCCTTGGCTTCCATCCCCAGATCCCGCTGCAACACGTCGAAGGGCACGTACACCGTCTGCGAATCGTACTGGTAGACCTTGGTGCGGCTGTCATCCACGATCCAGTACGGCCGCTCCGACTTGTTCTCCACACCCACGCTCCCCCCATCCGGTGGAATCCCCAGCACCGTCAACCGGGCCGGCACGCGATACAACGTCGGGTTGCGGCCCACCAGCTTCCCATCCTTGTCCTTGTGAATCAGCGCCACCCCTTCCCCCAGAATGATCCCCGGCCACGTCCGCGCATCGGCGTTCCGCACCCGCGGCACCAATCGCCGAAGATCGCTCTGCTCGTAGAGCCCCCGCACCTTCATCTCCCACTCCGTGTCCGGCGACAACGCCGTCAGCTGCGCCAACTCCTCATCCGTCATCTCCCCCTTAAAAACCAACACGCGATCGGTCGAGACATACGTCAGCCGGCCCTGCAGATTCTCCGGCAGAGCATCAGGCAGGTTCAATCCCTTGGGCAGATCCGCCGGTATCCGCGTTTCTTTCACCAGATTAAAGGATGGCGGCGACGTATCCGCCGCGATCTTCGCAAAATACTCCCGATCCCCCGCGGGCAGCTTCGGATCCTTCAGTTTCTCCACCGCCTCCTCGCGCGCCTTGTATTGCCGATACAGCGACTGCGGGAACTCGTTCACATGCCCGATCTTGTCGATCGGATACCCCATCACCTGCACCCCCTCGGGCCCCTTATCCATGATGTTGATCAGCCCGAACGTCTTCACGACCGGCACGGCATTCCCCGCCCCCACCGCAGGCAGCGCCTCAATCTTCTTCACCATCTCGTCGGACTTGAAGTCGCCGACCAGCACAACCGTAGCGAAGTTCGGAGCGAACGCGGCCTTGTGGAACGCTTTGCAGTCGTCGGCCGTGAGCTTCTCGACCGTGGCGCGGCTGCCGCTGCTCGACCGACCATACGGGTGCTTCCCATACACAAGGGAACTGAACAGTTCGGAGGCTCGCGTTTGTGGCTGTGTGGCCGCGTCGTCGATGCCCGCGAGTTGCTGTTCCTTCTGTCGT
>JBBRIN010000452.1:0-4082 GCA_038221115.1 Tepidisphaerales bacterium | reverse complement strand
GAGTTCAGCGCCAGCGGGATTCCGCCGCCGGACGGGATCGAGGAGGGCGTCCAAGTCAGCGTGCGCGTCGCGGAATTGAACGTCGCACCCGAGGGAAGGTTGCTGGCCGAGTAGGTTAGCGTGTTCGCAGCGCTGTCCACGTCGGTGGCCGCGGGGATGACGTAGCTAAACGTTTGGCCGGTTGATGCCGATTGGGGCGCGAGGGTCGCGAGGACGGGAGCCTGATTGACCGGTGTCACGGTAAGCGTAGCCGAGCCGGCACTTGCACTGAAGGCCGTGTTCGCGCCGATGGCGGAGGTGTCCGCGATGCCGCCGTCGAAGCTGATGGTGCGGTCCCACGCGCGGAAGGTGAGCGTTGCCGGCCCGCTGTAGTTCGTGGCCGGCAGGAACCGAATCCGGTCCCCCGCCAGGTTGGCCAGCACACGCGCCGACGCGTCCGACGGAGAGCCCAGCGGCGTCCAGGTAATCCCATCGATCGAGAACTGCCACGCCCCGTGAGAGGTATCGGCGGCGGTGATCGCTATTCCTGTTTTAAAGCCCGGGTCCGGGTCGGTGATTCCGGCCGATGCCACCAGGGCAGCGACGGTCGATCCCAGATTACTCTGATCGTTTTCCTGAACCGCCGGGAGTGTGAGCGCGGGATTACCGATCACGGGTGCACGATTGGCCGAAGCGGGCACGCTTCCATCGAAAAAGAGTCCGCTGATCACCGCGTTCATGCCGCTGATCGACGTCACGCTCACCTGCACGTCGCCGGAAATGTTGTAGACGAGGTACTCACCCTTCGTGAAGTTTGACAGCGTATGGCTGTCCAGCACCGCTCCCGTGGCGGCGCTCAGGATCTGCACCTGCTCAACACGACCCAATGAGTCATAATCGGTGAAGTACAACGCCAATTGGTGAGTCAGCCCGTCAGCGACATGGATGTCGGTGGCGAGATTCTGCCCATACCAGGTCGTCGCGGAATGATTTAACCCGGATGGCGTCTGCAGCGCTCGCACCTCCGGGGTCGACGGAGCCCATGTGTAACTGTTGGGCGGGTTGTTGATGACGACGTAACCGGGGTAGTTCGGGGACGTATTGGCAATGACATAACCGCCGGCGCCGTATTGGCCAATCCAGTTGCCGGCCGTCGCGCCGTCGATGCCGAGAAAAGTCGCCACCTTGGTGGACAGCGCCGTGACAGGCAGGCTCGCGGTGGCTGCCGAGGCGCTAAATGCGGTGCTGCCACCGCTAGCCGACGCGTCCGTCGTGCCGCCATTGACGCCAGCGCTCTGATCCCAAGCGCGCACCGTCAACGTCGCGCTGCCGACCGAACCGCTGGGTACGAAGCGGATGCGATTGGCCGTCGCGCCGCTCAGCAATCGCGCCGATTGACTGGAAACTGCACCGAGCGAAGTCCAGTGGCTCCCCGAGTCGGTTGAAAACTGCCAGCTTCCCAGCGTGTTGTCGGAGCCGGTGATGGCGACGCCCCCAAGAGCGCCCACGTCCGCGTCGGTGATTCCCAGGCTGGCCACAAGTGCCGAGACCGGCGACCCAACGCTGGCGATGTCGCTCACACTCACCGGGGGGAGCGTCACCGTTGAACTGTTTATCACTGGTGCGTGATTGATCGCGGACGTCCCGGGCACGCCCAGGAAAATGCCGCTCACCACCGCGTTGGCGCCGCTGAGGCAGTTGAAAGCGAAATCGACGCGCCCCGAAACGGTGTAGAGAAGGTATTCACCGCCGGAGAAGCCGCTCGCGGTGCGCGTATCTAAAACGGCGCCGCTGGAGGCATCCGTCACCTGCACGCGTTCGCTGCGTTGCGAAGTGTCCCAGTCCACAAGGTAGAACGCCACGACGTGGCTCTGGCCGTCGGTCACGTTCACCGTGACGTCAAAGCCCGTCTGGCTCGAGGAATCGCCTGCGTAATAGGTGCTGGCGATCCGCCCGCCGCTGCTGCTCTGAAGGCCCCGCGTCTCGATTGTTGACGGAGCCCAGATATAGCTGCTTGCGCCGTTCACGCTGATCTGCGCGTACGACGGGTAGTTCGTCAGGTCAGACGCAATACTGAATCCGTCTGCACCATAGTTGCCCTTCCAACTGCCCTGCGTGGTCGTGTCAACGCTGAGGAATGAAGCGGCCAGTGGAGCGGAGGCCGGCAACGCCCCGGCGCTGGCGCCGCTCAGCAGAACGCGTCCCTCCAGTTGCTCAATGACGGGGCGCCATGCCGGTAGAAGATGGTGCGCGCGCGCCGCTTCTCCATAAGGCCGGCGGAGCCGCTTGGTGAGGGAGGTTCGTTTTGTGCTGATTTCTCGACGATGCGGCGTGTTCAAGCTCATGGCTCCGTCCGGTCCAAATGAAGCGCGTTCCCCTTTAGCCCCTGATGCACCACCACCCCGGCGGGTGCAGGTCTAAGCGTGTTCAAAGCAGGGCTCGGCGGCCCCGCTAACACTCGTTCATAGATTCGGAACATCTGCTCCGCGACAGACTTCCACGTGTATTGCCGCTCTACCTGAACGCGGCCGACCTCGCCGAAGCGGCGGCATCGATCCGGGGAGGCTTGGAGACCATTGATCGACGCCGCCAGCGATGCCGGATCGCGTTCGCGAAAGATCAGACCACCCCCACCCACGACCTGGGCGATCGCCCCCGAATCAGAGCCGATGACCGGCGTCTCGCAGGCGTGCGCTTCAATGATGACCCTCCCGAATTGCTCTTTCCACCGCGGCGTCGTGCGCGAAGGGAGGACCAGAACGTCCATCGCGTTCATCATCCGAGGCAGTTCCGCCGCGGGCTGCTCGGTCTGGAACCTCACCCTCGACTCCAGACGCAGCTCGCGTACCCGCTCGCGCAATGTCGATTCGAGGGGGCCCGAGCCGACAAAAAGCAGATTCACTTCCGGATTGCATTCGGGCAGCGCGTCGACCATGTCGATGAGGCCTTTTTCTTCAACCAGTCGCCCCACATACCCCGCCACGAACCCGCTCAGTCCCAATTCCTCACGGCATTTTGCGCGGTCGAGCGGTCGAAAGATCTGCGTGTCGACCGCGTTGGGGACGGCCTCCGCCGGCCCGTCGTATCCCTTGTTCCGCAGCACGCTCACCGCCTCGCCGCTGCGGCCAACGGCGAAGCTGGCGTTGCGCAGCACGTACTTCCGCCACCGCTCGAATGGGAAGGGCAGCGGCTTGTCCAGGGTCTGTTCCGTCTCGCTGATGATCCGGGCTTCCGGGAGGATCCGATTGCGCAGCCAGCAGGTGTGGGCGCTTACCAGAGCCCAGGGCTCTTCCCACAGGTCGATGACATCGGGCCTGAACTCCTCAAGCGTCTTCCGCAGCGTGGGATAATAGTGCAGATACCATCCCGTCGGCTTGAACCACGGCCAGCGGACCCGCGCCACCTCCATTTCGAAGGGCCACGGCACGCGCGAGGCGTCCAGAGGTTGCGCCGCGCGCCAGTTGCCGTAGTGATACCAGCGGTCCGGCACCAGCACGCGCAACTCGACGCCGCGGAAACGCCCAAGCAGCGCTGCCTTTGGCTGGCCTTCGGTTTTCGACTGGCAAGTGTGTGAAATCAGAAGAACGCGCATATCCGTTCGATCATCGAGACGTTTCGTCGTCGAATGGTGGTCAACCGATCGCTGCCTTTACTTACTGCGTGACACATTGAGCATCGAGTCGTAGACGTCCTGCATGCGGCACGCAGTGTGCTCGATCGTGAAGTGCTCGCGAACTCGCTCGCGGCCCTTTCGGCCCATCTCGCTGGCGCGCGCCGGGTCAGCCAGCAATTCGCTGACGGCGCTGGCCATCGCCACGTGATCTTTCATGGGAACCAGCAGTCCGGTCTTGCCGTGCTCGACGATTTCCAGAATCCCTCCCCCGGCGGTTGCGACGACCGGCTTTCCCGCGGCCATCCCCTCGATCACAACCTGCCCGAACGGCTCCCCCGTAGTTGACGCGTGAACGAGCACCGTCAATTGCTCGATGAGACTCCCCACGTCGGCCCGGAATCCGGTGAATTGGACCGGGACATTTAAGTCAGCGGCCAGTTTCCGTACCTGCCGTTCGTATTCCTGCTCTTGAAACAGCGCCGCGCCGATC
>JBBRIN010000451.1:0-4098 GCA_038221115.1 Tepidisphaerales bacterium | reverse complement strand
ACCTGCACGGGAGCGTGGCGGCCGGCGAGAAGATGAGCGTGGCGATGGCGATGGGGATGGCGATCCCGTTGTACTTCTGGAACTTCGCGCCGCACCCGTTCAAGCCGGGCCCGGGCGGGAGCCCGGCGATGTACGTGTTGGACACACTGATGTGGGCGTTCCTGCTGGTGCTGGAGCTGATCGGGGCGATGATCAAGCCGTTCGCGCTCATGGTTCGTCTGTTTGCGAACATGACGGCGGGCCACATCGTGCTGGCCGCGTTGATCGGGCTGATCCCGCTGTCGTCGGGCATCGCGGCGCAGATCGGTGTGGGAATTCCGGTGACGGCGTTGAGCCTGTTGATCCGGGTACTGGAGTTGTTCGTCGCGTTCCTTCAGGCGTACATCTTTACGTTCCTCGCGACGTTGTTCATCGCGTCGGCGGTGGCGCCGGAGCATTAAAATTAACTTTGCGGAACGTGGTCGCTGAAGCGACCACGCCACGCAATACGAGCCTCGCCCATGAGCAGCCGACGCCGGGGCATTTTAACTTAAGATCGGCACCCTATTCATCCGCGTTGGCGGCCCTTATTCATTCTGGGGCTGGCAGCGCACAGTTCCGGGCGAGAGCCTGGAGGAGCACGGTATGTTGATGGACATTTTGGCGCAGACCGCGCCACTGATTGCGGACAAGGGCCTGATGGGCCTCGGCGCCGGTTTGGGCGCTGGTCTGGTTTGCATCGGTTCGGCGAAGGGCATCGGGCACTTGGCCGGGCAGGCAATGGAAGGGATGGCGCGTCAGCCGGAGGCGGGCGGTCGCATTGGGACGAACATGATCATCGCCGCGGCGCTGATCGAAGGGTTCACGTTCTTTGCGCTGCTCATCTGCTTCCTGATGGGCCAGAAGCTCGGTTGATCAGCGGCCGGCGGGCGAACAGCCCGCCGGTCGTCTTGCAACGGGGTGGACGCACCGAGTGACCTGTTAGGCGAGGTAATACGACATGTCCTTCAAGACGAGATGGTTGATGCCATTGGTGGCGCTGGTGCTGCTGGCCTGGGTGCCGGCGGCGCGGGTGTTGGCGGCGGCAGAGGGCGGGGCGGCGGCGGACGCGCATGCCGCGTTGCACGGAGGCGGGCACGGCGGGGAGCATGACGATTTGCATGAGCCGCTGGTGCCGCTCCCGCCCACGAGCTTGACGATCAACACTAGCATCTGGGTGATCGTCATTTTCGTTGCGATGCTATGCATTCTGTACCCGACGGCGTGGAAGAACGTGCTGACGGGGCTGAAGGCGCGCGAGGCGGGGATCCGCAAGGACATCGCCGACGCCGAAGCCGCGCGGATGAAGTCGGAGGGGTCGCTGAAGGAATACCAGGCGCAGCTGGCGACTGCGGAGCAGCGGGTGCGGGACATGCTGTCGGCGGCGGCGACGGAGGCGGAGCGGATTGCGACGAACATTCGGATGCAGGGGCAGCAGGAGGCGGAGGCGACCAAGGAACGCGCGGTCAAGGACATCGAAGCGGCGCGGCGGCAGGCGATCCAGGAGATCTATGCCGAGGCGGCCAACCTGTCGGTGGCGGTGGCGGAGCGGATCCTGCGGCGGAACCTGAACGCCGACGATCAGCGCGAGCTGGTCAACGAGAGCCTTGCACAGATGCAGGCGGTTGGAAAGAACTAGGGACCCATGGCAACGAACACGCATCATTCGGCGCTGGCGACGACGTATGCCCAGGCGCTGCTCGAGCTGGCCGGGGAGCGGGCGGGGGAGATCGGCGAGCAGTTTGCCGACGTGCGGCAGGTGCTGGCCGACAACCCGACGTTTGCGATGTTCATGGCGGACCCGGGGATCGGGCACGCTGAGCGTTCGCAGGCGCTGGAGCGGATCTTCAAAGGAAAGATCGACCCCTTGCTGTGGAACTTCGTGGGGTTGATCAACAGCAAAGGCCGCGCCGGGTCGCTGATCGAGATTGCGGACGCGTACCGAGACCTGGTGGAAGCGAAGCTGGGCAAGGTGGAGGTGGACCTGACAGTGGCGACGCCGATCTCGAACGAGCAACTGGCGTCGGCGCAGCAGAAGATCAGCGAGGCGCTGGGCAAGGAAGCGGTGGTACACACCTACGTGGACGAGTCGATCATCGGGGGCGCGATCGTGCGCGTGCAGGACAAGCTGATCGACGGGAGCGTGCGGGAACAACTGCGGGCGATGAAGCAGAAGATGCTGGCGAAGATGCCGAGATGAGAAGAAGTTGATAGTTGATGGTTGATGGTTCATAGTTGATTGTCAGCGATGATCAACGACGCACTACCAACTATCAACCATCAACTATTGACTATTAACTATTGACTATTAACTACTCTGGAGAATCAATGGCGATCAATGTGGCGGAAATCACGAGCGTGTTGAAGCAGGAGATCGCGGGGTTTGAGCAGCAGATCAACGTCAGCGAGGTGGGGACGGTGATCGAGGTGGGTGACGGGATCGCGCGGATTTACGGATTGCGCGGGGCGATGGCGGGGGAGCTGCTGGAGTTTCAGAACGGGGTGATGGGGCAGGTGTTCAACTTGGAAGAGGATTCGATCGGCGCGGTCATCTTCGGGAACTATCTGGACATCAAGGAGGGGGACACGGTGAAGTCGACGGGGCGGCTGCTGGAGGTGCCGGTGGGCGAGGAGGTGATCGGACGGGTGGTGAACCCGCTGGGCGAGCCGCTGGACGGTGGGCCGCCGATCCGGACGACCGAGACGCGAAAGATGGACATTATCGCGCCGGGGATCGCTGAGCGCAAGCCGGTGACGGAGCCGCTGCAGACGGGGATCAAGGCGGTGGACAGCATGATCCCGATGGGGCGCGGGCAGCGCGAGCTGATCAACGGCGACCGAAAGACGGGAAAGACGGCGATCGCGATCGATACGATCATCAATCAGAAGGGGCGGGGGGTGAAGTGCTTTTACGTGGCGATCGGCTCGAAAGAGTCGACGGTCGCGGGCATCGTGGAAGTGCTGAAGGCGGCGGGGGCGATGGAATATACGACGGTGGTGGTCGCCTCGGCAGCGGACCCTGCGCCGCTTCAGTACATCGCGCCGTACGCCGGATGCACGATGGCGGAATACTTCATGTGGAAGGGGGAGGCGACGCTGTGCGTGTACGACGACTTGTCGAAGCAGGCGGCGGCGTATCGGCAATTGTCGCTGCTGCTGCGCCGGCCACCGGGGCGCGAAGCGTTTCCGGGCGATGTGTTTTATTTGCACAGCCGATTGCTGGAGCGGGCGGTGAAGCTGAGCGATGAGAAGGGCGGCGGGAGCCTGACGGCGCTGCCGATCATCGAGACGCAGGAAGGGGAAGTGTCGGCGTACATTCCGACGAACGTCATCAGCATCACGGACGGGCAGATTTATCTGGAGCCGGACTTGTTTTTCGCGGGCGTGCGGCCGGCGATCAACGTTGGCATCAGCGTAAGCCGGGTCGGTGGCAACGCGCAGACGAAGGCGATGAAGAAGATTGCCGGGTCGCTGAAGCTGGACCTGGCGGCGTACCGCGAGCTGGAGGCGTTTGCGCAGCTTGGCACGGAACTGGACAAGGCGACGCAGAAGCAGTTGGATCGGGGGGCGCGGCTGGTGGAGCTGTTGAAGCAGCCTCAGTACAGGCCGATGCCGACCGAGCAGGAGGTCATGGTCGTGTACGCGGGTACGAAGGGGTACTTGGATGACATTCCGGTGAGCCGGGTGCAGCAGTTTCAGACCTCGTTTTTGCAGTCTGTCGATGCGAGCGCGGGGACGCTGCGGCAGGACCTGGCAACGAAGTCGGAGCTGACGGAGGACATTGAAAACCGGCTAAAGCAGGCGTTGGAAGACTTTAAGAGCAAAGTTTGGAAGAAATAGGGCGGTCGTTTGAGTTAGTTTTCCGAAGAAAAGCCACGAGCCGGCGGAACTTTTCGTTTCGCCGGCTCGTCTCATTTGGTTCGCGCGTCGCTCGATTTTGACCTGTTCAGGGCACTGGCCAAGGGAGGTGGACACGTCCAAGAATAACGGTGGATGTGGATGGTGTGGGCGCGCGTCGTGTCAGGCGATCCGACGTGATCAGAATCAGGGTGAGTCGGATGAAGCACGGTGAAGGTTGCC
>JBBRIN010000450.1:0-4103 GCA_038221115.1 Tepidisphaerales bacterium | reverse complement strand
AGGAGGTGAGCGAAATAGGCGATGGTGAGGGCGAGCAGGATCGTGGTGGGGATGGCCAGGGGCATGGATCGGATGCCGAAGCGGGTGGCGAAGAAGGGGATGACCAGCAGGGCGACGGGCATGTGGGTGACGTAGAGGGTGTAGGAGAAGTCGCCGAAGAATTTGAGGCGGTCGAGGAGGTGGAGGGTGCGGCCGCGTTGTTGGAGATGGAAGCCGAGGGCGATGAGGCCGGCGCAGCCGAGCCCGAGGGCGGCGGTTCGAGGGGCTTCGGCCCATTTGAAGAAGCCGGCTGCAAGGAGGACTGCCAGCCAGGCGAGCGTTTTGAAGGAGATGCGGCAGCGACCGGCGTAGACGTCGGCGAGGAGCACGCCGCACCACCACGCGGGGAGGGCGGCGAAGACTCGGCGGGGTAGCCAGGGGATGTTTTCGAGAGTCAGCGGACGCATCATGCCTTGAATCGGCGGCCAGCCGTCGGGGAGCCAGGTGATCGCGAACGCGCCGATGACGAAGGCGGTGGCGAGCCCGACGGAGCGCCGGCTCATCCACCAGAGCAGGGGGTAGAACATGTAGAACCACCACTCGTACGCGAGCGACCACAGCGGGCTGTCGGAGCCCCAGGTGGGGGTGTAGATCTGGCCGACGAAGGCGAGGTTGCCCAGAAGCGTGGACCAGTGGTGGTTGTCGCGGATGCCGAGCCAGATGGGTTTGTAGTCGACTGCGGTTTGGATGGAGTCGGCGCGGATGAAGAACGAGGGAAAACCGAGGCGCGTTGCGGCGGAGTCGACGGCAAAGGTGATGAGGATGGCGGCGAGCAGGGGCGGGTAGAGTCGGCGGGCGCGGCGGAAGACGAACTCGCCCCAGCCGAATCGAGCGGTCAGCGGGTTGGCGGCGATCTGCTTCGCGTAACGCAGGTGGATCACGAATCCGGACAGGACGAAGAAGAAGATGACGGCGGTGTGGGCGTAGTGGAAGACGGCCAGAAGCGCCTGATGGATGGTGAACCAGACGCCGCTGGCGGGCTCGTTGGCCTGGGAGAGATAGAGGGCGTGGTAGATGAGGACATAGAGGGCGGCGACGCCGCGCAGACCGTCAAGGAAGCGGGTGGATAGAGCGCGCGGGCGGACGGGTGCGGCGCCGATCGCCGGAGTGGCCGGTGCGGGCAGGTGCGCGGTGATGGGCGCCGGCTCAAGGGCGTCCGGCGCGATATCAGGGGTTGACGTCATTACTTGCTATCCCTCTACGATGAGGCGGGCACGATAGATTACCCCCGATTCGGAGCTGCGGCGACTGGAGGGGGTTATGGGACGGGGTTTGAAACACGGGGGGCGGCAAAAACCCCCACCCTAACCCTCCCCCGGACTACCGGCGGAGGGTACAGGACGCCATTTTGATTTCGCGAATCCCTTGTGGTACGAATCCCGGATGCAACATGACGAGGTGATTCCGATCCTGGATTTTGGGGCACAGTACGCGCAGCTGATCGCGCGGCGGGTTCGGGAGAAGGGGGTTTTCAGCGAGTTGGTTCGGCCGGATATTTCGATTGATGAATTGAAAAAGATGAACCCGAAGGGGCTGATTCTGAGCGGGGGGCCGAGCTCGGTCTATGAGCCGGGCGCGCCGCGGTGCGACCCGCGGATTTTTGATCTGGGCGTGCCGGTGTTGGGGATCTGCTATGGAATGCAACTGGGGGCGGAGCTTTTGGGCGGGCAGGTGAAGCCGGCGAAGGCGCGCGAGTTTGGGCGCGCGAAGCTGACGGTGATCGGCAGTGATCCGCTGACGAAGGGGCTGCCGGCGGAGACGAGCGTTTGGATGAGTCACGGGGATCAGGTTCACGATCTTCCGGGGGATTTTATTGCGCTGGCGACGACGCCGACTTGTCCGTTTGCGGCGGCGCGGCATAAGACGCGGCCGTTTTATGGGGTGCAGTTTCATCCGGAGGTGACGCATACGCCGCGCGGGGAGGTCATCTTCGAGAATTTCCTGTACGAGATCTGCAAGTGCGCCGGCACGTGGACGATGGGAAATTTCGTGGAGCAGTCGATCCGGCGGATTCGCGGGCAGGTGCAGGGGGGCAAGGTGATCTGCGGGCTGAGCGGCGGGGTGGATTCATCGGTCGTCGCGGCGATGCTTCACAAGGCGATCGGCGATCGGCTGGCGTGCATCTTCGTGGACAACGGACTTTTGCGGAAGAACGAGCGGCAACTGGTCGAGTCGACGTTTCGCGATCATTTCAAGATCGACCTGCACACGAGCGATGCGTCGGAGCATTTTTTGCGGGAGCTGAAGGGGATCACCGATCCGCAGCAGAAGCGCAAGATCATCGGGCGCGAGTTTATCGAGGCGTTCAGGCGCGAGGCGAAGAGCATCGAGGGGGCGAAGTTTCTTGCCCAGGGGACGCTGTACCCGGACGTGATCGAGTCGGGGCACGGTTATGCGGGGACAGCCGCGAACATCAAGCTGCACCACAACGTGGGGGGGCTGCCGGAGCAGCTTGGTTTTGAGCTGGTGGAGCCGTTGCGAGAGTTGTTCAAGGATGAGGCGCGGAAGGTGGGCGAGGTGCTGGGCCTGCCGGAGCACATCGTGTGGCGGCATCCGTTTCCCGGGCCGGGGCTGGCGGTGCGCATCATCGGCGACATTACTCCCGAGCGCCTGCGCATCATTCGCGATGCGGATGAGATCGTGCTGGAGGAGCTGGTGGCGAGGAATCTGTATCGGAAGACGGCGCAGGTTTTCGCGGTGCTGCTGCCGATCAGCACGGTGGGCGTGATGGGGGATGCGCGCAGTTACGACAGCGTGATCGCGATCCGGGCGGTGGAGAGCCAGGATTTCATGACGGCGGATTGGGCGCGGATTCCGTTCGACGTGCTGGCGACGATGAGCAATCGGATCATCAACGAGGTGCGGGGGGTGAATCGGGTGGTGTATGACATCTCGTCGAAGCCGCCGGCGACGATTGAGTGGGAGTAGTCGGGGAAATGTTCAGGGGCGTGGGCTGTTGCCGCGAAGGGCAGCGAGGCTGGCGATGGTGGCGACGAGCTCCGAGGCTTCGACGGGCTTGGCAACGTGGCTTTGGAATCCCGCGACCATCGCTCGCGTCCTGTCCTCCGACCTTGCGTATGCCGTCAAGGCGATGGCGGGCACCTGGCCGCCATCCGATGGCGGCAGGGCGCGAACGCGGCGGATGAGTGAATAGCCGTCTTCCTGGGGCATGCCCACATCGCTGACCAGCACGTCGGGGATTTGCTTGCGCAGCAGGTCCATCGCCTCGGCAGCGGAGGAAGCGGTGGTGACGATGGCCTTACAGTCCTCGAGAAGGCGCCTGAGCAGCGAGCGGGCATCCGCCTCGTCATCGACGACCAGAACCTTGACGCCGTCCAAGGTCACGCAGTCTTCGGTGGGGACCGCATCAGAACCTTTCCGGGGGTGACGGCGGGCGGGGCCGAGTTCAGGTTCCGGATGGATCGCCATCAGCGGCAGCATGACGATGAACGTGGCGCCGTGACCCTCGCCGGGGCTCTTGGCTCGCACGGTGCCGCCGTGGAGTTCGACAAGCTGCTTTACGATGCTGAGCCCGAGGCCGAGGCCGCCGTGTCGGCGCGTGGTGGAAGCGTCGGCCTGTCGGAATCGGTCGAAGACGTGAGGAAGGAACTCGGGTTTGATGCCTTCGCCGGAGTCGATGACGCTGACCTCGACGTGGGAGTTGATCCGTTCGAGCACGACCTGCACGCGGCTGCCGCGCCCGGAGAACTTGACGGAGTTGCTCAGCAGGTTCCAGAAGACCTGCTGAAGGCGGTTGGGATCGCCGCTGATCGGACCGGCGACGGGGTCGAGAAGAAGCTGAATGCGAACGCCCTTGGAATCGGCGGCGTGACGGATGGTCTCAACGGCGGCCTCGATGACGGCCGCGAGATCGATGCGCTGGACGTCGAGACGGACCTTGCCGGAGATGATGCGGCTCATTTCCAGAAGGTCTTCGATGATGGTCTGCTGGGCGCGGGCATTGCGGGCGATGACCTCGACGCCCTCCGCCGTGTCTTGTTCGCTGCGGCTGCTCTTGATGATCTGCGACCAGCCGAGGATGGCATTGAGGGGCGTTCTTAACT
>JBBRIN010000449.1:0-4103 GCA_038221115.1 Tepidisphaerales bacterium | reverse complement strand
GTGGGTAGTCCCCTCTCCCGGTACTCCGGGGGAGGGTTAGGGTGGGGGGTTCCTCCGCCACCTCACTCCTTCAGACTCACTTCGCCGACGCCTCCGCGTTCACCAGCTTGTTCAACTTAGGACCCTGCTGCTGCTTTACATCAGCCGTCGGGCTCAGCGTCATCTCGATTTGAAACTTCCTCAGCTTGTTGTCCTTCGACGATGGCGCAAACTCATCGCTCACCACCAGGTTCACATTCGTCAACAGCTCCGACTTCTTCAGGTTGGTCATGAACGCCGCCACCTCGACATCGTTATCCGCAATGCCCGTCAGCCGCAGCGTCACGTCGTATTCCTTCGGCTTCGCCCCCGTCACCGCGTTCTGCTTGGCCGCGTCGATCTCCGCCTTCTTCTGCTCGTAAATCGTCTGATACTGATTCGCATTCACCGTCACCGTTCGCGCCTTCGCCTCGAGCCCCAGGTCCAGCAGCGACACGCTGGGCGGCAGCGCGTTGGTGACCTCCGCCAGCAAAAAACTCCGCGGCACCTTCTCCAGCAGCGATGCCGATAAAGCTGCCTGTGATTCCATCTTTCGCTGCTGGTCCTGCATCTGCCGGAACTGCTCGATCGGCTTCGCGGCCTCGGAATACCTCCGCATCACTTCCGCGTACTCCGCCTGCACCGCCTTCATCGACCGCTCGGTAATGTGAAACGCCGCCCCGATCGCGCAGATCACGACCGCAAACAGCGATGCGCAGATCGCATTCGTCCGCCGCTGCGCCTTCATTTCCAGATAATCCTCGGGGAGGAAGCTCAATTGGCTGGGCGAATTCGACGACATACAACTCCTCGTTTCATCCCACGTAAACCCAGTCACCCTTCGCGCACGACTTACACTCGCGTTTCCGCCGCCACCGGCGACGTCTCCGTCGGCCCGAGACTTAACCCAATCGCCACCGCCCAGCCCGGCTGCGCCTGCCGCCGATCGATCCCGCTCTCGATCCCGATCGACGTCGTCCTGCCCATCCGCACCAGCGGATCGCCAACCTGCGCCGGCAACCCCACGTCGTGCGCAATCGACTGACAAACCGACCGGTGCTTGGCCTCTCCGCCAACAAAGATCAACCGATCCACCGGCTTGCTCGGAAAGGTCGATTCGTAATACCGCCGGCAAAGATCCAGCTCCGCCGACAACTGGCCCAGCGGCTCACGGCAAGCCTCTTCCACCAACTGCTGCTGCGCGATCGGGTCTACAGGAAGCCGCCCCGCCTTCTTAGCTGCCGGGCTCCTCCCCGCCTCCACCAGAGTCGCCACCCCGCCCTGATCCGTCTCAGCCCCAACCCGAAAGCTCGCATTCCGATTCACCCGCGCCGCCTGCTCCCTTTCCGGCGCGACCACTTCATCCACATCCTGCCGATGATGCGCGTCTTCCACCGCCGGCTGCTGATAACACAGCTTCAGCCGCAGCATCTTCGCGTCTTCCATGCTCATCCCCAGGTTGCTCGCCACCGCGCGGTTCAGATGCTCTCCGCCGATCTTGATCGACCGCGCAAACAGTATCTGCGACCCCTGCGCAATCATCGCCCGGCTCGAAGCGCACCCCACGTCCACATAACAACTGATCGACGTGCGATCCTCTTTCCTCTTATAGATGTGTCCAAAGCAATCGACGATCGCGCTGGGCTCCACGCTCATCCCCACGATGTCCAGCTTTGCACGGCTCGCCGCCGCCAGCAGTTGGTTCACCATCTCCCGCGCCGCCGCCATCAGAATGATCTCGTTCTTCGGCTCCGAGTCGTGATACACCTCCCCGGCCACCAGGTGCCGCATCAGCGCGTGCGATGGATCGATCGGCAGCTTCCCCCGCGCCTCCCACGGCAGCGCCTTCTTCAACATCTCATCGTCCATCTTCGCCAGCCGCAGGTGCTGGATGAACATCGACGCCGCCGGCAGCGCCAGCACCGCCTGTCGCCCCTTAAATCCCCCGGAACTCAGCAAATCCTTCGCTGTCTCGGCAAAGAAGGCCAGCCGCGCCCCCGGATGATGTCTCACGTGCGACGGCACCTCCGCCGCCGCCGCCGCGATCAATTGCGGCTCGCCATTGACGATCGCAACCTGCGCCATCTTCAGGCAATCGCTCCCAAAGTCGACGCCGATCGGATTCGCCTTCGGGCCGAACCATTTGTTGGCAAGTGAAAACATATTGCCTCCGCTCCCTTCCAGCTTCCCTGGCGCCTACCCGTCCGCGAACAACGTGCGATCGGGTGCCGCCCGGGAGACGTACGATACGCAGGCACGCCGGGCAAACTGGGGGGAAGCAGCCGCGCAACACATCGGCCATCGACCCCTCGATCGGGCCGAATCCGATGCCGCGCTCGGGAGCACAACCCACTTCCTCCCCAGCCTTATCGACCCTGACGACCACGCCGTTTAGGGCAACAGTATTGAAGACGACGGGCGATAACCCGATCCCCGCACTTTTCTCCCCGCATGGCATGATCGGGGCATCGCCCCCGCCCCCAATTGCTTCAATCGTCACAATCCTCACAACGCGCGCCACCCGCAACATCAACCGGATTCAGAGGCGGGCTGCCTTCAGCCCGGGCTATCCAGCGACGCACCAGGCTCACCTCTATCTTTCAGCGGATCTATTTGTATCCGTTAGTCCCCCAGATCGCGCCGATGAGTAATGTGGCCACGCCGACGATGCTGAGCGCGCCGGCGAGCAGTCCAACCAGAAATCCGCGTCGCTCATCTCTGTCCACATCGAACGCGAACGCCAATAAGAGGAGCACGGCCAGCACAAGGACAATGACGAAAGCCTTCAGACCGCCGGCACATCCCACCGTGATGGAAATCAGTAACGACATCCAAGCGCCCCCCATCCCCAGCGCAAAGGCGCCACCGCGAAGCGAATGCTTTCCTTCACCGTAAGGCGTGCGGTAATTCAGGATATTCTGTCCACGGGAAAGGCGATGAGTCTCTCCCAAACCCTTCCCCGTTATCGCATCGGCCGGCAAGGCGTCGCTAGAAGTAGGGGGCTCGGGTGGGGGAAACGGGGTCATCTCATATCTCCAGCGCAATGCCAGCATTTCCGTGGGCCCCCGGCGTCACTCCATGGATTTTCCGCGGCGCTCCGTGAGCCTTCGCCTCGCAAAAGCCCCGAGAAACCCAACACATTTCGGCTTCGTTTTGCAGAATTCACTTGTCGAAACGCATCTCGCCTCCTGACAGACGCGACACAAGATCATGAAGGCCATAGAAGCCCGATTTTCCCCGCGAATGCGCGTTCAAATTCGCGCAAATCTCAGTCGAAATTCCTGCAAATTCGACCTCAACGAGCAGATTTCCACCTTGGAAGCGCACCGTCCGGCACCCCACCCCTCACTTCGCCCGCTTCCGCCGTCTCAGCTCCGCATCGATAAACGCATCCAGCTCCCCTCGATCCAAAACGCTCTCGACGTTCGACGTTTCCACCCCCGTCCGCACATCCTTCACCCGCCGGTCATCCAGAACGTAATTTCGAATCTGCGACCCAAAGCTGACCGCCTTCGGATCGCCGACGACTTCTTTCAGCTCGGCGTCGCGCTTCGCCTGCTCGAGCGCTTCGATCTTGCTCGTCAAAATGCTCATCGCCAGCCGCTTGTTTTGTTGCTGCGAGCGTTCCACCGAGCATGTGACCGTAATCCCCGTTGGCTTATGCGTGATCCGAACCGCCGACGCCACCTTGTTCACGTTCTGCCCGCCCGGCCCCGATGCGCGCACGAACGCGACGAAATCCAAATCCTCTTCCGGGATCTCCGCGTTCTTCTCCAGGTCCGCAAACTCCGGCACCACGTTCACCGCCGCAAAGCTGGTCTGCCGCTTCCCCTGCGAGTTAAACGGGCTTGGCCGTACCAGCCGATGCACCCCCGCCTCCACGCGCAGATAGCCAAACGCGTACTCCCCCTTCACGTGCAGCATGACGTTCTTGATCCCCGCCTGCTCCCCATATTGCCGGTCGATCTCCGACACATCCCAACCCCGGCGCTCGAAGTAATACAAGTACATCCGCAGCAGCATCTCCGACCAATCCTGCGCCTCCGTGCCCCCCGCCCCCGCCGGGGGGGGGCGAACGCCGGGGA
>JBBRIN010000448.1:0-4116 GCA_038221115.1 Tepidisphaerales bacterium | reverse complement strand
CGCCCTCGAGGGGCCCACGCGCGCGCACCTCTTCGGCACCGACGATGTCGGCAGGGACCTGCTCAGCCGCGTGATGTACGGCGCACGGATCTCCTTGAGTGTCGGCTTGATCGCGGTCGGGATCGGCAGCATCATCGGCGTTATCCTCGGAGTGGTCGCCGGATTCTATGGCGGCGTCATCGATACGCTGCTCCTTCGCTTTATGGATGTCCTGCTCGCATTTCCGGGTATCCTCCTGGCGCTGGCGGTCGTCGCGGTGCTCGGCCCCGGACTCTACAATGTCATGATTGCGGTCGGGTTTGGCGGCATCCCCGCGTACACCCGTCTCGCCCGTGCCTCCACACTGAGCGTGCGCGAGCGCGACTACGTCCTCGCCGCCCGCGCGATCGGCTGCCCAAACGGGCGCATCATGGGGCGATATATCCTGCCGAATGTCATCCCGCCGGTGATCGTGCTCGCGACGCTCGGCATCGCGGGGGCGATCCTCACCGCCGCCGGCCTCTCGTTCATCGGCGTCGGGGCGCAGCCGCCCTCGCCGGAATGGGGCGCGATGCTCTCCCTGGGGCGGCAATATTTGCAGCGTGCGTGGTGGGTGACGGTCTTCCCCGGCCTCGCCATCATGCTCACGGTCCTCAGCGTTAACATGGTGGGAGATGCGCTCCGGGATGCGCTCGACCCCAAGTTGCGCCGGTAGATAGATCTGGCTTAATTGTCCTATGGGAGGAGAAGACAATGCGTCGTGAACATGATCTCGCCGTTGCGTATCTCACGGGCCGCATTCACCGCCGCGACCTGATCCGATTGGCCGCGGCCACCGGCGCTTCATTGCCGCTGACGGCGCTGCTGATCGCCTGCGGCGGCGGTTCCTCGCCCACCGCAACGCCCGCAGCAACCACAGCGGCCGGAGCGACCGCGGCGAAGCCGACCGCGGCAGCGAATACTACCGGCTCGGCAACGACGGCCGCCGGATCCATTCCGGCCGCGACCAGCGGGCCGGTGGTCACGGGGGCGACGGTTGCGCCTCAGTCCGGCGCCACGGCGCAAGCGAGCGGGGGCGCGCCGAAATCGGGCGGCACCCTTACCTGGTCGTATCCCGTATCCGTTGCGGACACCCTCAATCAGCACATCAGCAACCATACCGTCTCCCGGATGGTAGCGCGGCACGTCCTGGATTGCCTGACGGCCGTCGATCCGAAGACGGGGGAGATCAAGCCATGGCTGGCGAAATCATGGGAGATCTCGCCGGACGGGTTGCAATACACTTTCCGCCTGCGGGACGGAGTGAAGTTTCATGACGGCGCTTCGTTCAACGCCGCTGCGGTGAAGGCGAACTTCGACCTGACGATGGACCCGCAGACCAAGCACGCTTTCGCCTATCAGGCGCTCGGCGGCGACAAGTACGACAAGACCGACGCCGTCGATGACATGACGGTGAAGGTGACGTTCAAGAAGGCGCACGCAGCATTCCTCGCCTATCTCAGCGACGGCGGTATGGGGATCGACTCGCCGGATGCGCTCAAGAAGTACGGGGCGGATTACGGCATCAAGGCGCTCGTCGGCACGGGGCCGTTCAAGTTCGTGGAGTGGGTGAAGAACGACCACGTCAATCTCGATCGCAACCCGGATTACCAATGGGGCCCGCCGACCGCCAAACATCAGGGGCCGGCGTATCTCGATAAGTTGCGGTACCGCGACATCATGGAGAATGCGACGCGCGCCGCCGCCCTCGCCAGCGGCGATGTCCAGGCCGCGACGCTCTCCGAGGTGCTCGTCGCCCAATTCCAGGGATCGAAGGACGTGCAGATCCTCACCGTGCCGAAGGCCGGTACGACCCGCATGTACCTCATGAACACCGCGAAGGCGCCGACGGACGATCTCCAGGTGCGCCAGGCGATCAACATGGCGGTGGACAAGGCGGGGCTGATCAAACTGCCCGCATGGTCCGGCATCGGCAAGCCGGGTCTCGCGCCGCTGCCCTCGAACATGGTGCCGAACGGGGATCTCTCCAGCCTCAAGCAGTATGACCTCCCATTCGACGCCGCGAAGGCGAGCGCGTTGCTCGATAGTGCGGGGTGGGCGATGGGATCGGGGAACATCCGCGCGAAGGGCGGCCAGCAACTGACCCTTGACATGGTCGCCCAGGCGTCAGACCTGCCGTTCATTGAGCCACTCGGTGGAATGCTGAGCAAGGTCGGCATCAAGATGAACATCCGCTCAGGCGACTTCAACTTCTGGATCGACACCGTCGGCAAGAAGGAGTTCACCATCACGCTCTTCAGCGACAGCGGCTACGACAGCGCCGGGTTGATGGAGGAGTTCTTCTACTCGAAGGCCCCGTACAACTCCTGGGGCGTGAACGATCCCGCGCTCGACACCCTGCTCGAGGCGGCGGTGAACGCCCCGACCCGCGACGACATCTGGAAGAACATGCTCCCCGCGATGGGGATGGTCATGCAGAAGGCGGTCGGCGTGATGGCCTGGGAGCAGCTCTACGTCTATGGCGCCCGCAGTAACGTCCAGGAGGTCGGTTTCAACGAGATCGGCTTCCCGTATTTCTACGACACGTGGCTGAAATAGGGGTCTTCTCCCGTCGGCGCAGGTGCAGGGTTATGGGCAACGAGGGGGACGCGCGTGGCAAAGTACATCCTCAGGCGGGTGGTGCTGGCAATTCCGGTGCTCTTCGGTGTCTCGGTGCTGACCTTCGCCATGCTCCACCTCGTACCCGGCGACCCGGTAAAGGCGATGTTCCTGGAATCCGGCGGCGCGACCGAGGAGCAGATCGCACAGGTCCGCCATGTGCTGGGCCTCGACAAGCCCCTACCGGTCCAATATTGGGACTACGTGACGCGGATCTTCCACGGCGACATGGGACGCTCCATCATCAGCAATCGCGCCGTCGCACCGGAACTGATCCAGAACTTCCCGCCGACGCTCGAGCTGACGCTCGCCGGAATGGTGGTGGCGATTCTCTTCGGCTTCGCCATGGGGATTGTTGCGGCGATTCATCGTGGGGGATGGGTGGACAGCCTGACGATGATCATCACCCTCGGTGGCGTGTCGATGCCCGGCTTCTGGCTCGGCCTGCTGCTCATCTTCGCCTTCAGCGTACGGCTGCACCTCATTCCCGTGGTCGGTGGCCCGCCCCTGAAGCAACTAATCCTGCCCGCGATTGCCCTCGGGTTGCAAGCGGCGGCGGTGATCGCCCGGCTCGTCCGTTCCAGTCTCCTTGAAGTGTTGAACGAGCAGTACATCGTGGCGGCACGGGCGAAAGGGCTCTCCCAGCGCGCTGTCATCGTCCGCCATGCGCTCCGCAACGCGCTGCTGCCCGTCGTGACGATCGTTGGCCTGCAATTCGGGAGTCTGCTGAGCGGTGCGGTGATCATCGAGACGGTCTTCGCGCGCCGTGGCATCGGGCGGATCCTCGTGGAAGCGCTCCAGGCGCGGGATTTCCCGACCGCCCAGGGCAGCGTCCTTTTCGTCGCGAGCGTCTATGTCTTCGTCAACCTCTGCATCGACTTGCTCTACGGTTTCATCGACCCGCGGATCGCCCGTTCCGTCTGACCATCAGTGCGATAAGGAGCCTGCCCGTGACCGCCACGCATCCATCACCCGTATCCGGCCTCTCGATCGACCAGATTCTCGCCATCCGCTCGCTCGGTGGGGCGGAGCGGCCGCAGTGGTCGCCCGACGGCGCGCACATCGCATTCGTCTCAAGTCTTGGCGGCGCGCCCGAACTATGGAGTGCCGACGCTTCGAGCGGCCTCCTGACGCGCCTGACGGTCGGGATGGGAGGCGTCGGGCATCTCGCGACCTTCCTGCCGCAGTGGTCACCGGACGGCGCCGCCATCGCCTATGTCTCGGCGAAATCGGGCGTGGACGAGATCTGGCTCTGGCACGCGGATGGCTCCGCCGACACCCAGTTGACCCGCCTCGGCGCGCGGATTGAAGCGTTCGACTGGGCGCCGGACGGACGGTCGATCGTCGCGACCAGCAATTGCTACGGCGCCTTCGATATTTATCGCATCGATGTCCCGACGGGCGAGACGGTACGCCTTACCGAAGACCGCCGGTATGAGATCTATCCCTCATTTACACCGGACGGTGCACACATTTGCT
>JBBRIN010000447.1:0-4143 GCA_038221115.1 Tepidisphaerales bacterium | reverse complement strand
CTGGTTCATCAGCGCGCCGCCATCCTGCGCGATCGTCCCGCGCCAGTCGGCGCTGTCGTAGTAATCCTGCGTGCGGAAGAACGGCAGCGACACCTCGACCAGCAGCAGCCTCCCAATCGCGCCCTCGCTGACGGCGCGCTTCACCGCCACATGTTGCGGCTCAAACCGCCTCTGCGAGATGACCGACATGATCAGCCGCTTCTCCCTGGCAAGCCGGACAAGATCCGCCGCGTCCTTCGCCGTCATCGCGACAGGTTTCTCCACAACCAGGTGCTTGCCGGCGCGCAGCACATCCAGCCCGATCGGTGCATGGCTGCCGCTGGGCGTGGTGACGCAGACGATGTCGATATCCGGCCGGGCCAGCAGAACCCGATGGTCCGTCACCCATTCGCACTTTTGCTTTTCGGCGAACTCGCGCGCCCGGATTTCGTTGCGTTCTGCGACGGCGACGAGCTTCGCGCCGGGGATGGCGCGGATCGCGTCGGCGTGGAAATCCGCGATGGTCCCGCAGCCAATAAGGGCGAAGCGGCGCGATGGCATAAGCGTCAAACCTCCTTAATCAGCGTGCGCAAAGCGTCGAGCGTCATTCGGCTGCCCGTCATGCGCGTGCTTCCTTCCGGTGTGTAGTGCGTCTCAATCGTGAACAGGCCCGTGTATCCGTCGGCGGCCAACGCCCGAAGGTGCGGAATCCACGGCACATTGCCCGACCCCAGCGGCACGCACCGCGCCGTGCCATCCTGCCGAATGTACGCATCCTTGAGATGCACGTGCGCCAGCACATCCTTCATCGCGCCATAACCCGCGGGAAACGCTTCGCGCCCGGCGTACGCTTCGTTCCCCGGATCCCACAACGCCTTCATGGCCGGCGAGTCGACGCCGCGAACAAGATCGGCGACTTCCACGGCGAAACCTCCGTTGCAGGACGGCTCATTCTCGAGCAGCAGGAGAATATCCTGCCCCTGAGCGACGGCGGCCGCGCGCTTCAGAAGCTTGATGATGTCCGCGCGGTATTTTTCAGGCTCCACTTCGCGCCAGAAAGAGAAGATGCGTATGCGGCGGGTGCCGAGGAGCTTGGCGCTGGCGATGACCCGATCCAGCTTGGCGAATTGCGCCTCGACCGGCTCATCCTGCTGCCCAAACCGATCCCCCGAGGCGACCGGCCGCGATGGATCCAGCGCACACTTAAACAGCGGCGAAGCGATCGCCGAGATGTACAGCCCGTGCGATTCCACGCGGCGGCGGACATCGCTCACCTTCGCCGGCTCGACGAAATCCGCGATGTTCTTCCCATCAACGACGCGCACCTCAACGTGCTTGAGCCCCTGCTTGGCGATCCACCGCAGAGCCTCGTCGAAATGATCCGAAACCTCATCGGTCAGGATGCCTACCCGGTCCGAAAGACCCGCCATGGATGCTCCGCGTGCGTGAAGGTCGCCGGCTGACGAGCCGGGCCCCGGACGATAACGGAAGCCGGCAGGCCAGGGCAATGCGGGCAGCGTCCGAAATTGATGCCCCGCCATCGCCGGGATACAGTGGCGGCCTTCTCCTGTCTCTCCGGCGGCTGCATTCAGGACATCCTATGAACCGGTTCGCAATCAATTGTTTCGCTGCGTTGCTCCCCTTATTCGCCGGCATCGCCGCAGGCGCAGAGCGGACCACCGTGTCATCGACCCAGCCGACGACCAAGCCCATCGTGCTCGAGCTCAACATCGACGGGAAGTACCACGCCACCATCGAGACAACCGAGATGCCCGAACTGACGCAATGGGCGGAGCGCGAGCTCGCCCCCGTCGTGCGCGAGTGGTATCCGAAACTCGTCAAGGCCCTGCCCAGCGACGGCTTCGAAGCGCCCCGCCAATTCAGCATCACCTTTAAGAAGGGCATCCAGGGCGTCGCGTACACCGCCGGGACGCGCATCATCTGCACCGGCGAGTGGTTCGCCAAACAGCTCAAAGGCGAGGCCCGCGGCGCCATCGTGCATGAAATGGTTCACGTCGTGCAGCAGTACGGACTCGCCCGCCGAAACCCCAAGGCAACGCGCAACCCCGGCTGGCTCGTCGAAGGGATCCCCGATTACTTGAGGTGGTACCACTACGAGCCTCAGTCAAAGGGCGCCGAAATCAGCAAGCGCTCGGTCGCCAAGGCGCGGTACGACGGCAGCTACCGCGTCAGCGCCAACTTTTTGAACTGGGCCATCGCAAAATACGACAAGGACCTCATCGCGAACCTGAACGCGGCGATGCGCCAGGGAAACTACAAAGACGAGCTGTGGGCGACCTGGACCGGCAAGCCTTTGATTAAGCTCGGCGACGAATGGAAGAACAGCGTCGAGGCGGCGCTGGGTGTGCCCCTGTCGCCACCCTCTACCCGACCGGCCGCGCAGGGCGCCACCGGTGGGTGATTCCCAAAGGAGCGAAGATGCTGAAGCTGACAGTGCGCGAACGGATTCGATCGACCGTTCCCTGGTGGGCCAAGGGGGCCTTGAAGCTGGCGCTTGCGAAGATGCCCGTTGGCTATTCGGTGCTCCGAACCGTTGGCTTGGCGCAGCACGGCGGAATGGAGCGGCCCGAATGGGCCTATGAAACATTCCATCGCCATTACGACGGCGTCGACTTTCATCGCAAGGGCGACGGCTTCACCGCCCTCGAGCTGGGCCCCGGCGATTCGCTGTTCATGGCGCTGATCGCCAAAGCGCACGGCGCATCCGGCACGTGCCACGTCGATGTCGGCCCCTTCGTCAACGGCGAAGTGCGGCTGTACCGCAAAATGGCCGCATACCTTCAGGGGCTCAGCTTGCCCTGTCCCGACCTCTCGATGGCGCAGTCGGTTGACGAGGTGTTGGCGCTCTGCCATGCGCGCTATGAGACGCGCGGCTTGGCGTCACTGCGGGCCATCCCCGATGCGTCGGTGGATTTCGTCTTCTCCAACGGCGTGCTGCAGAGCGTGTGGCGCGACGAGCTGCCCGCGACGTTGGCAGAGCTGCGCCGGATCATGCACCCCAAAGGCGTATCCGTGCATAGCGTCGACCTGCGAGACACCATGGGGCACTCGCTGCACCACCTCAAATTTTCCGAGCGACTCTGGGAATCCGATTGGTTCCGCAACGCCGGGTTTTACACCAACCGCGTGCGCCTCTCGGAGATGACCGAGATGGCGCGGCAGGCGGGGTTCGAGGTGGAAGTCGCCGAGAACAATCGCTGGCCCGCGCTCCCCGTCCCGCGCCGAAAAATGGCCGCCCCCTATCGCGACATGCCCGAAGCCGACCTGTTGGCCGCGACGGTGCGAATCGTGTTTCGGGCGCGATAGGAAAGAGGATAGTCATCGGAACTACCCCTCCGGCCGCGTCGCCGGCGCCGTTGCAGGTGTCGTCGCAGGCGCATACGCCCGATCCGCCGCCTCACCCCATAGCCCCGCGGTGACCGAACTCGGATGCAGCCGCATCGCCGCCTTCGCAAACCCCATCGCCTCCGCCGCCCGATTCAATCGCAAGCTCACCTTCGCCGAGTGATACCACACCGACCACGATTGCGGCGCCACCTCCCGCGCGTTCCGCAGCACGTCCGCCGCACGCTCCAGCTCACCCATATCCTTGTACTCGACCGCCAGCAGCAGATTGATGTTCGCCGCCCGCGGCTGCGTCGCGTATGCGTACTGATACAGCCGCATCGTTTCATTCCACTGCCACGCGTACGTCACCGTCCGCAGCGCCGCCAATCCCAGCACGACCACCACCACCGGCGTCAACCATCGCGTCCACACCTTCGCCAGCGCCATCCCCACCAGCACGCAGAAGAACGCCGACGGAACATACATCAACCGCTCCCCGAAGATCGTCCCGATCAGAATGAAGTTGCTCACCATGAAGCAGAGCAATGCAAAGCAGATCAGACAAAACACCACCGCCCGCCACCTCCGCATCCACGTCACCACCGCCAGCACCAGGCCCCCCGCAATCGTCGCCACCCCGATATAAAAATACGGCTCCCCCCAGTGCAGCTTCGATGTAAACACCCCCGCGCTGTAGTCGATCGACAACCGCCACGGCACGACCAGCAGCGCAACGTATCGCCCGATGACCGCCACCGGAATCAGCCATCGATCGGCCCCCGTGCTCTTGATCAGCGGATTGATCGCCTGATCCAG
>JBBRIN010000446.1:0-4144 GCA_038221115.1 Tepidisphaerales bacterium | reverse complement strand
TCGAGGCGCTTGAAGAGCGCCGCTTGCTCAGCGTCAGTTGGTGGCACGGCTCTTACACGCCGAGTTCCGTCATTTCCGGCCCGAGTTTCCCTCGCGCGATTAGCGTCCCCTTTCGGGGCCCGCGCGTTTCGGCGCCGGCTGCACCCACCAAACTATCCATCGCCTCCACCGCTCCCTTTCGCATCACTCTGCAGTTTCACGACGGCTCCACGGACGAAACCGGCTTCGTCATCGAGCGGAGCGCCAGTGGCGGCCGCTGGCGCCCCCTCGTCACCCTGCGCGGGGATACCAAGGTCGGAAATCGCGCCTTCGCCGACACGCACGTCAGCTCCGGCGCCACTTATTCTTATCGTGTCAAAGCGGTGAACGCCGCGGGCGCATCTGCCTACAGCGGCATCGCCACCGCCACCGCCCCGAGCCCGACGCCGGGCCCGAATGACCCGCCCAACCCAGTTCCCGTGCCCGTGCCCGTGCCTGTGCCTGTGCCTGTTCCCGAAGCGGCCCGCAATCTGCTGTTCATCGGCAACAGCTTCACGCTCTTAAACGACGTCCCCGGCATGGTCGCCGACCTCGCCGCCGATGACGGCCACGCGCGCCCCAACGTTTATTCTCAGATCAGCTTCGGATGGACCCTTCCCGACCACCTGAACAAGATCGCCGCCGACGGATCACACAATGTGATCGATGCGTCGCTTCCCGCCGGCGCAAATTGGGATGATGTCATTTACCAGGACTTCACCACCCGGCCCACAAGTGTCGCTGCCGTGGGGGGCGACCCGGCCGGTTTCCTTCGCGACGCCGCCACGCTCGTCGCCGACGTCCAGCACCGCAGCCCCGGCGTGCATGCCGTCGGCTACGAAACCTGGGCCCGCGGACCCGACAACCCCTTCTACCCCGGCTCGTTCGCCAACCCATCAACGATGCAGGGCCAGCTGCTCGCCAACTACACGACCGCCCGCAACGCCCTGAACGCCGCCCACCCCGCAAGTGCCGATGTCTCACCCGTTGGTGAGGCCTGGCGCGCCCTCAAGTGGAGCCCGACGCTCTACGACGGCCCCGACGAATACCACGCCAACGCCAAAGGCTCGCTCCTCGCCGCCATGGTGCTCTACCGAACCACCTACCGCGAAAACGTCAGCGACATCCCCGTCGCCAAGCTCGCTCCCACGCTCGCCTCGCGAGGCCTCACCGCCGCCGACTTCCAGGCCCTCGCCCCCATCGCCGACGCTGTCCCCCCCGTTGCCTGAATCGTCCGAACGTCCCCTCGCCCCCGTACTCGGGGGAGAGGGTTAGAGTGAGGGGACATCGCGGGGCCAATGAAAGCTGTGCAACGGATCGAGCAGACCCACCCGACCCCGTGCAAAATCCCATCGTAGGTCTATAATTAACTGCGCGTTGTACCGCCGATAAGTACAGGCCCCAACCTTTATCGAAAGAACGTCCCCATGCGAGTGCTTCTGGCCAATCCCCGCGGTTTCTGCGCCGGCGTCAACATGGCCATCGATTGCGTCAATCAGGTCCTCGAACTCAAAGGCGCCCCCATTTACGTCTTCCACGAAATCGTCCACAACAAGCACGTCGTCGAAGACTTCGAAGCCCGCGGCGTCACCTTCGTCAACCACATCAGCGAAGTCCCCGAGGGCGGCGTCGTCGTCTACAGCGCCCACGGCATCTCACCGGAAGTCCGCAGCCAATCCAAAGACCGCCGCCTCGTCGAGGTCGACGCCACCTGCCCCCTCGTCACCAAGGTCCACCTCGAGGTCCTCCGATTCGCCAAGGATGGCTACAAAATCATCTTCATCGGCCACCAAAACCACGACGAAGCCATCGGCACCGTCGGCGAAGCGCCCGAGGCCATGGTCGTTCTCGAAACTCCCGACGACGTTGCCCGCCTTTCCTATTCAACGGACGAGAAGCTGGCTTACGTCACGCAAACCACCCTCAGCGTCGCCGACGCCAATCGCATGATCGAGGCTCTGAAGGCCAAATTCCCCAACATCAAGGCCCCTCCCAAAGAAGACATCTGCTACGCCACCACCAACCGCCAGAACGCGGTGAGCGTGCTGTCGCCGGAGGTGGATTTTGTGATCGTCATCGGCAGCAAAAACAGCAGCAACTCGCGGCGGCTGGTAGAAACCGCCGACGAGCATTGCATCCCCGGCCGGTTGATCGACGACGCCCGCGAACTCGACCCCGCGTGGCTTCTTGGGAAGAGCTCGGTGCTGGTGACGGCAGGGGCGTCGGCGCCGGAGCACCTGGTCAAGGGGCTTCTCGACCGGCTTGAGAACGAGTTCGGCGCGACCACCGAGAGCCGCACGCTGGTTGAAGAGGACGTATCGTTCTCTCTCCCAAAATCCCTCAAGAGCCTCGCCGTATTGGCTTAATCCAGCTTCACCCCTCGCTCTTTGTAAAGCCGCGACCGCGGTCGCGGTCTTCGGGCTTCCTTCCCATGTGCGCGGATTGCCGACGACGGAAAGAGCGGGCTTCATCCCAAAGTCAGAAGATTTCCAGATAGGACGCTTCGCCACGTTCCAGCTCGGTGATGGGAATTGCGTTCGCGCGTAAGAGGGACTCGATCTTCTGCGGGGTCGTATTCCCGCAACGAAGCCAAATGACCTTGAGGTTCTGGTCGAAAAGAAGTTTCAAGGGTCAGGCCACGGAAGCAATTCGCGGGGGGGTTCGCGATCCGCCGCGAACGCCAGGGCCGCTCGAATGTCATCGAGCGTCAATTCCGGATATCCCTCGAGGATCTGTGCATTTGACATGCCCGCCGCCAACCACCCGAGCACGTCATACACCGTGATGCGCATTCCGCGGATGCACGGTCGTCCTCCGCGCTTATCGGGTTCAATGGTGATGATCGTGCGGTAGTCCATGTTGGAAGTTTACGTGTCTCTGGCGCGCGCTTCAAGGCAAAGTTTTTTCCCGAACGCCGGATCAGAAATCCGCCAGGACCAGCTGGCCGTTGCCATTCCCCTGGATGCTCAGGTCCGATAATCTGTGGGAGAGTCCGCGGCATGCCCGAGTCCGAAAATCCGAAGGATCGGGTTTGAACGGGACTTATAAAGGGTCGATAGAGACTACACGCTGGCCGTTTCAATGGCTGCAAGCCACCCGGCTGATCGTGCAATCGCCCAACGGGCTATCCTGCGGGCGCGAGGACCCGAATTCATGAGTCGTGCTGTCGTAGGTGGATTCAGCGAAATGTTCGGGGAGATGGTCCGCTACCGCGGCCTGCTCGCCATGCTCGCATGGCGCGACATCCGCGTCCGCTACAAGCAATCCCTGCTCGGCGTCGCCTGGGCGTTCCTCATGCCCCTCGTCCAGACGCTCGTCCTCTGGGCCATCTTTCAGTTCGGCCCCATGCACATCGACGCCAAGGACATCCATGCGATGCCCTACTTCCTGTTCGTCCTGTCCGGCGTCATCCCCTGGACCCTCTTCCAGAGCACCATCGCCTCCAGCGTCGAGAGCCTCACGCGCAACAGCCGTCTGGTCACCAAGATCTATTTCCCCCGCGAGGTCTTCCCCTTCGGCACCGTCGCCGGCGCGATGGTCGATTTTGGCATTTCGATGTCCATCTTCCTGCCCGTCTACACGTTTTACGCGTTCACCAATTCCCACGTGACCGTCACGGGCCGCCTCGGCTTCATCCCTCTGATCCTCCTCGTCCAGCTCCTGCTCGTCGCGGGCCTTTCGCTGATCGTCTCCATGGCCAACCTGTTTTTCCGCGACGTGAAGTACCTCATGACCTTTGTCCTCCAGCTCTGGTTCTTCGCGACGAACGTGATGTACCCGATCAAGTTCGAGCACCAACGCGCCTTGCAGTGGATCGCGACGGCTAACCCGATGATCCCGATCCTCAGCGCCTACCGCGACTGCCTGATGGGCGAGCCGCTGCACGATCCGATCGGCCTTGGCGTCGCCACCGCGCTCTCGATCCTCGTGTTCCTCGGCGGCTGGCGCGCCTTCCACAAAGCGGAGTTCAAGTTCGCGGAGTACGTCTAGAGGTGCTGAGTGCTGAGTGCTGAGTGCTGAGGATGATTCCTCTGCCACTCAGCACTCAGCACTCTGTACTCAGCACTATGCAAGATCCCGTCATCGAATTTACCAATGTCTACAAGAAGTTCGCCCGCGGCGAGCA
>JBBRIN010000445.1:0-4154 GCA_038221115.1 Tepidisphaerales bacterium | reverse complement strand
AGTAATTTCCTTCGCGGCATTCCTCTCGCCCAGGAGCCCGGCGGCACTGGAAAGCTGGTCAACGTGAACCTGCTCGAGGACGGCCGCGACCTGAGAATGGCATCCACGAATCACATCAACATCGGCGAGTCCCCCAAGCTTCACGAGGCGATCATTGCCCACGTGCTGGAGATCTGCCCCGAGCGAGCCCGGTGGGCAGCCATGTGGCCGGCACGCGGAACCGCCGTGCAGGCGACGCATATCAACGACGACGCCGGGACGGCTGCGTTAAAGTACACTGCCCCGACCGGCAGCGGAAAGCGCGACATCCAAGCCGCACGGGTCCCCTGAACCAGACGCGCGCCCCGGCGGTTCGCTTCCAATCATCGCGTGCCCGTTGACGGAGTACCCTCCTCGTTATGCACATCTCTTTCTCCCGTTCCCCCGACTCCTGGCCCCCCCTTCTGGTGGGGCTCATGCTCCTGGTCTACTGGCTGCGCGTGCTGCAGTTGGTCGCGCGCACCCGGGTCAATGTCGGTCGTGCCGCCAACATCATTCCGCCCGAATCTCTTGGCCGCATCGTGCGCATCGTCTGGTTTCCGGTCGTAGTCCTCTGGATACTGGTGCCCCTGGTCACACCATTTTTGGTGAATGCCCCGCCCATCCTGAGGCCCGCCCGAGCGCTCTATGACAGCAAGCTGATGGGCTGGTCAGCCGTCGCCCTCGCCGCCGCGGCATTTGCCGCGACCTGGGTCTGCTGGATCAGGATGGGCACCTCCTGGCGAATCGGGATCGATCCGAACGAACGAACCCAGTTGATTTTCAGCGGGCCGTACGCATACGTTCGCCACCCCATCTATGCCCTTTCCTCCGTCCTGATGTTCTGCGCCGTGGCGGCGATGCCCAGTGCGCTGAACCTGGTCGTCGCTGCTCTGCACCTTCTGTTCCTTCAATGGGAGGCTCGCCGCGAGGAACGATATCTCCGGTCGCTGCACGGCGAAGCCTACGCGAACTACGCCAGCCGCGTCGGACGATTCTTCCCCAGATCTTTGGGAGCGCAAGCCCCCTCGTGAGCGGAAACGGGCGGACGAACCTCATGCGCCTCAACGTATTTCAGCGCGTCATGCGGCTCTGGGACGAAGTACACCCATACAACGCCGCGCAGGTTCTCCACCTCGAGGGCACCGCCGACCCCGATCGATTGAACCGCGCCTGGCAGGAGGCGCTGGCGGCACTGGGGCTGGGAAGAATCCATATCAACGGCGATCGATTTCGCCACGAACCCGCACGCAATGGCACTGCCGCACCCGCGTTGCGGGTGGTCGAAAATGACGTCGGCTTCGCTGATTTCATCTCCGACGAGATGAATCGCCGTTTCGACCCGCCCGGTCCGTCGGGATTCTGCACGCCCTTTCGCCCGTTCATTTATGTCAGCAACGGGTCGTACCACGCGGGCGTCATCTACCACCATTGGGTCGCGGACAGCGCATCGATTCGAATGCTCCTGCGCGAATGGTTCCTGCGGATCTACGACCCCGCGCGGGTCAGAACGACGCCGCTTCGCACGCCAGCCGGCGGTTATTGGCACTTCTTTGGGCCATCGCGCTCGGGCTGGGAACTCGACGATGGCATCCTCTCGACCCTGCGTTCCACAACACGTTTGTGCAATGCCCGGCGCATCCCAACCGACGGCGGTGGCTATCACGTGCGTTACTCCTCGCGCCCGGTGCCCGATGGGCTGATCGATGAGCTTCGCGACGCCGCCCGACGCCAGCAGGTCACCCTCAACGACGTGTTCCTTACCGCGATGGCCATGGCGTGCGACCATCATGGCGCGACGCCACCCGCTCCGTCGTTGCAGGAACTGGCCCTCGGCACCATCGTCGACCTGCGCCCCGGTAGCCGGGTCGATCTGAGCGATACCTTTGGCCAGTTCCTCGGCTTCACCACGGTCGTTGTGGGCCCGCCTTTGCTGGGCAGCGGCCCGGCCCTGTTGCGGAGCATTGCCCGCCAGAACGCGCTTCAAAAGCGCAGCCGCGGCGCTCACTCCAGCGTCCTGCGCATGGCCGGAGGCCTGGCCCGAGCGACGCTCCTTGCTCCCGCGCAGCGAGAGGCGTTCTATCGCAAGTGGATGCCGATGGCCGCCGGCATCTCCAACGTGAACATGAACACCTCCTGGGCTTTGGCGTACCATCCCTCGCCCCTATTGGACTATCTGCGCGTCACCCCAACCGGCCCGATGCTCCCCGTCGTCTTCACCACGACAACACTGGGCAAGCGTTTTCACGTCGCCCTGACGCGGCGAAGCGAGCTGGTTGATGATCGCACCGCCGATCGTCTGCTGTCCACGTTTCTGGAGCAATTGGCGTCGATCATACCCGCTAGCCGATAACATAAAGGTTATCCGTCTGCCAAGGACATACGGCGCGATCTAACTGCGCGCCACATTGGAGAACCGACGTCGATGCATCAAACTCTCCTGGTCACCGGCGCGACCGGAGCCCTGGGCCCTCACCTCGTCGCCGAGCTTCTGGCTGCCGGCGCGGCGAAGCGAATTGCCGTCCTGATGCGGCGCCCGGCCGCCTCGACATCCGATGGCTTTCGCTCGTGGCTCGATTCGGTCGCCAACATCATCGCCGTGTCTGGCCACGCGACCGGCTCCCGCCCAGCCCTCGACCCCGATTTAACTTCATTGCAGCCGGTGGCCGGCGACTTATCGCGCGAGCGCCTGGGTTTCTCAGCCGATGACAATGCTCGCCTCCTGAAGAGCACCGAGGTCATTGTCCACGCCGCCGCGGATACCCGATTCAACGCGCCCGTGGCCGAGCAATGGGATGTGAACGTCGCGGGAACGCGGCGCATGCTGGAATGGGCCTCCAAGTGCCCGCGCCTGCGGCGATTCATCCTCGTCAGCAGCACGTACGTCGCCGGCTCACGCACCGGGCGCATCGACGAAAGCGCCGGTGCCGTCCGTCCCGACTTCGTCACCAACTACCAACGCACGAAATGGGAGGCCGAGCAACTTGCCCTGGCCTCCGCGCTGCCGGTGGCCATTGCGCGGATCAGCCTCATCACCGGCTCGCACGCCAACGGCTTTGTCAATCGACCCGGCGCGCTGCACAACTTGATCCGCTGGTTCGGGCGCGGCCTCGTGCCCGTGCTCCCCGGCACTCCCCAGTCCACCGTCGACCTGATCTCTGCGGAAACCGCGGCGCGTTGCCTAACCCGTGCGGTCGTGGCTATGGACGGAACCCCCAACAGCGACGCCGCCGCGGAACGGCCCATCTGGCACTTCGCCGCCGGCGCCCATGCCGCCCCGCTCGGCGAGTTGATCGATCTGGTCTTTGAACAGTTCAACGCGCAGCCTGGATGGCGGCGAAACAAAATTCCCAAGGCCCAGGTGGTCGATCGGCACGATTTCGACGAGCTGGTCCGCTCCGCCGGCGCTTCCGATCACGCCGGCTTCGCCCAGGTCATGTCCTCCGTGAGCTCTTTTCTTCCGGACCTCCTATACCCGAAGGTCTATGACACCAGCCGTGCGGAATTGCTCTATGGTGGACCGCTGCCGCTGAACGATTGGCGCGAAACGCTGCGACGCGTGATCCACTGTCACTGCTTGCGCGCGCCCGCCCGCGCGCGGCGCGTGGACCGCCCCATGCTGGTTCCAGTGAACCGGCCTGCGACGCGTCGCCCCATCGCGCAGCTAGGGCACCGGGCGTGACTCGATGCCCACCCGAAGCGGGCAATCTTCCAGCGCCCGTGCCATCACCAGGCGATGAAGCTTCCGGTTCGCGGCGATGTTGATGTGGTTCGTGCGCGCTTCCAGCAGGTCTTTTCGCTCGCCCCTCAGGTTGAAATTCACCAACTCGCCCGTCGCCCCGGGCGATTTGGTCATCGGGATGCCGCGCAGGAATGGCGTCATGTCCCACAAACTCGGCTGATAGAAGTTGTAACAGCGCCTTACGTTCGCCGGCATCGGCGGCGGGTCCGTGGCATCAAACGTCACGAGGAAGTCCACCGCAATGCCCTCGGCCTCCAGCTTGCGCGCGATCGACACGGCGTCATTCGCGCCAAACGAGTGCCCCATCAGCAAGAGCGGCTCGCGATGGGCCGCACCTTTGTATGCCCGCACGATGGATCGCGTCAGATCATTGGCCTGATCGTGCTGATACACG
>JBBRIN010000444.1:0-4157 GCA_038221115.1 Tepidisphaerales bacterium | reverse complement strand
GGATGACCAACCCGATGGTGTTGGTGCGTTTGGACCGCATCCGGCGTGCGAGGCCATTGGCGACGTAGCCGAGCTGGGCGGCGGCTTGTTTGACGCGCTGGCGCGTAGCGACTTTAACAGTGCCCTTGCCGGATAAAGCGTAGGCGACCGTGGAATGGTGCAGACCCAGCTCATCGGCGAGCTTCTTGAGCGTTACTGCCATGACCCTATCCTTCCCTTTTCAGGCGGCCAGTCGAATGCCGGTTAGATGTGTTGAGCGGACAGGAGAGATTTTAATGAGATGGTGGGCCATTATGCAATCCGAAAAGTTCGATTTTTCGTGATGGCCCAATCGAACGCTCGGGGTGGGCCATTGGTGGGCCGATCAATGGGGCTGGCCCATGGGCGGTTTGTCTTGTCGGTGATGGCGTTGGGCGCTTTTGGTGGTTATGACTGGGAGCGTGAGCGCGAGCACGCCATTGAACTGGGGGAGGCGCCGTCACCGGCGATGAGCTGGGATGACACGCTGGGGAACATGCATACGCTCGACCGCCGGCGGGCGGCGATCGGGCTTATTTACGAGTCGGAGAAGGGCGCTTCGCGGCGAAGGCTTTCATTTCTTTCCCACTTCGCCGGTCTTCACGCCTGCGGCCTTGATGTCCTGGGCGTCTCCTACCACGCGGGTCGATTCGCTTTTGGACGCGGGACGAGTGAGCGAGTCGCTGGTGAGGTCGACGTTGAAGCGGGCATCGCCGGGACGAAGGCCTTTCACCTCGACCTTCCACTGGACAGATTGCTTGGGGGCGAGGGTGGTGATGGGGTCGAAGGTGAGCGTTTGACCGGCGGCGTGGATGGCGGAGGCGCCCTGGCTGTCGACGTACAGTTCCTCGGGCGGCACGAGCGCTTTCACGGTGACGTTGGTGTCCGCGCCCCAGCCTTGGTTCGTCACGGTGATCGTGTAAATCGTCGTCGAGCCGATGCGGACGGGGTCGATGGAGTCGTTGCACTCGAGCAGGAGTGCGGGGATCGTGAGGATGGAGACGGCGGCGTTGGCGGTGGCGGTCTTGGCGCAGCGTGCTTCGGCGGATGCGGTGAGGCGCAGGTCGCCGGCGGTGCGGGGGGCACGAAGGGAGATGGCCAGGGTTTTGGTATCGCCCGGAGCGATGGTGCCGAGATCGCGGTCGGGTTGTGCTTCGCCGGGGACGGGGCTGGCGACGGTCAGTTGTAGGCGGGCGCTTTGAGCGGCGATGTCGCCGGTGTTTTTGACGGTGATGCGGTAATCGACCGCCTCGTCGGCGTAACGGGACTCGGGGGCGGTCACGCTGAGGGCGAGGACCGGTTCGCGGACGGCGGTGGTCATCTCGCGGCTCTGGGCCTGGGCGTCGCCGCTGACGGCGGTGGCGCGGGTAGTGAACTCACCGGTGCGTCCCGCCTTGAGGGCGACGGTCTGCGAGCGGGACTCGCCGGCGCGGATGTCGCCGAGGTTGAGAGAGAGCTCGCGCGCGCCGTCGGCGGTCATCAGGCCGTCGGGCAAATCCTCGTGGAGCCGCACGGCGTCGGCTGTGCCTGTGCCGACATTGCTCACGACATACGTGACGCTGATGGTCTGGCAGATCATCACGTCAGCGGGCGCTTCCCGGGTCATTTGCAGCTCCGGCTTGACGACGCGCAGCGCGGTACACAACGTGGGTGTGTAGGCGGCGGCGAGGCAATTGCGGAGGATGCCGACTTCGTCGGCGGTGCCGTTGATCTGGCGGGACTTGCTCTCGCGCGGGGCGAGCGTTCCCACGTCCCACGGGGTTGCGAGGGGGCGGGAGCCCTGGGTTGTGGTTGGGGATGATGCAGCGGTTTCGCGCTTTTCTGGGGTGGGCGGGGCGCTGGCATCGAAGACCGAGACATGATGCAGCGGAGAGGAGCTGAGGTTGGTGACGCGGAGGGTATAGGCGTAGGGCTGACCGATCCGGACTTCCTGCGGCCCGTCGGCTTCGAGCAGCAGCACGCTGGATTCGCGGACGCCGGTGGGGTAGGCGACGGCGGAACGGAAGACGCCGGCGGGAGCCGCAGCGCTCATGCGGCGGATGTCGCCGGGTGATTCGGGAGTCGATGGACCGGCATTTTGGCGGGCCAACATCGACCTGGATTCGACCGGATCGACGGGTCGCTGCGCGCCGGGATCGCTTGGGGTCACCGTGCAGCCGAGGCACATTGCGAAACTGATCGCCGTCAATCGCCGGAGCGTGTGAAGCTGAGTCATAGATCACCCTTTGCGACAGGTTGCCGCGTTCGGAAGTGGTGCAACGGGAAAATGGTTCATTGGCCGGCTGAAGCTGGCCCGTCTGTAATGGCAAGCACAAATCAGGCCATCTCGACGTCTTACCCAGCTTCACTACAATCCCAACGATGAGGCGGACGATTGAGGCGATCGAACGGGGGATTGCGGAGGGGTTGCACTTAGGCGCGCAGGTTTACGCGTCGGTGGACGGGCAGGCCAAGATGGATTTGGGCATCGGCGAAGCGAGGCCCGGCGTGGCTATGACGGTGGACTCGCTGAATCTTTGGATGAGCGCCTGTAAACCTGTCGCCGCCGTGGCGATCGCGCAGCTTTGGGAGCAGGGGCTGTTGGAACTCGACGATCGGGTGGCGCGGCATATCCCGGAGTTTGATCAGAATGGGAAGGGCGGGATCACGATCCGCCACTTGTTGACGCACACGGGCGGGTTTCGGACGCCGCCTCGGTCGCAGGATGCACCTTGGGGGCACATCATCGCCGAGATGTGTGCCGCCCTGCTGGAACCTGGTTGGGTTCCGGGGAAGAAGGCGGGGTATCACCCGACGTCGTCCTGGTACATCCTGGGGGAGATCGTCCGCAGGCTGAGCGGGGTTGATTACGGCGTGTATGCGCGGGAGCGAATCTTTGAGCCGTGCGGCATGCGCGATTCGTGGATTGGCATGCCGGTGGAACGATTCGAAGCGTATGGGGACCGGGTCGCGCCGATGCACAAGATTCCGGCTGACGGCCGGGCGGTGTTGCTCGCACCGCGGCCGACCGCGACGAGCACTCGCCCGGGAAGCGGCGGGTGCGGGCCCATTCGCGAGCTTGGACGCTTCTACGAGATGCTTTTAGGGCGCGGCTCGATCGATGGTCATCGTGTTCTGTTGGCCCAATCGGTTGAGGCGCTGGCGGCGCGACATCGGGCGGGGATGTTCGATCACACGTTCAAGCGCGAGATTGATTGGGGATTGGGGTTCCTTCTCAACTCGACTCGCCCCGATCCGGAGCTTCCGTATGGTTATGGAGCCGACGCGTCGGTGCGCACGTTTGGGCATGGCGGGGCGGAGTCCTCGGGCGCGTTTTGCGATCCGGAGCGCGGGCTGGTTGTGGCCTATGTTTTTAATGGGCAGCCGGGGGAGGCGCGGCACGATGAGCGGCGGAAGGGGGTGGTGGAGGCGGTATATGGAGATCTCGGGCTCACCACCTGATCACACACGTCATTCCGCCGCCTTCTTCGCCTCTCCATTTTCCTCCCGAAACTCCTCCGGCAAATCCTCCACTGTCCGCGCCCGCCTCCGAAACCGCGCTACGTCGTCATCCGGCTGCAGCCTCGACGGCAGCGTCGTCGGCTCCCGATCATCATGCCCGCCATCATCCTTCCCGTTCCTCCCCGCGCTCCACACCCGAGCATCCGCACCCTGTCCGACGTAGTGGAGCCTCATCTTCCCCGGTGTCGCAAGCGGATCCCACAACTCAACGCCCACCGCTTCCGTCAATGACCCGGGCATCGCCCCCCCATGATCAGCCGCGTATATCGCCACCGCCAACCCAGCCCGCGCGACGCGCTGTCCCGCGATCGCAATAAACCTCTGCTCCACGATCCGCTCATACGCCCCGCCAAAGATGGTCGCAAACAGGTGGAGATACCAACGTCGATGAACGGCCTCCGCCAACTTCGCCGTGCGCGGCATCGCCTCCGCGGCATCCGCAGAGCCGTCGAAGATATCCGCCATCGCCGTCAGGTTTCGGCAAAGCAGTACCACGTCCGCCGTCACCAGGGGCGATAACGCGTACGCCCCCGCGCTCGACCCCGAACCCCCCGTCGGTACCGCCGACCCCCCCCCCCCGAGCACCTCAATACCCCCCCCCATGACCAGTGTCCGCGCACCCAACAACGCACGGCGCA
>JBBRIN010000443.1:0-4187 GCA_038221115.1 Tepidisphaerales bacterium | reverse complement strand
GAGCTACTACGAGCCCTGGGGCTACACCCCGATGGAATGCGTCGCGCTCGGAGTGCCGGCGGTCACCACCGACCTGAGCGGCTTCGGCGCCTACGTCCGCCGCCACGTTCCCGAGAGCGGCGAGAAGGGGATCTGCGTGCTCAATCGGCGCTATCGCTCGTTTGACGATTGCTGCAACGAGCTGGTGGATTACCTGTTCGATTTCGTGCGTCTCAACCGCCGGCAACGAATTGAGTCGCGCAACCGAGTGGAGCGGCTCAGCGAGTTGTTCGACTGGTCAGCGCTCGTGCGCCATTACCGCGAGGCCCACGACCTGGCCCTGGAGCGCGCGGGAGCGGCGCGGCCGGGGCGCCTCGAGATACGCATGGTGTGACGCGCCCAATGCGAAACGGCCACCCCCTCCGGAGCGGCCGCTTCATCCTTGGTGTCGTATCAAAAGGTGAATCGCATCAGGCCTGCCGACGACGCCTTGCCAACCACCCTGCCCCAAACATCAGCGCCAATCCCAGGCTCGCCGGCTCCGGAATCGGCGCTGTCACGCCCGTTCCCACCGACAGCGACGCCGAAATCTGATTGATCGCCTGCTGCTCGTATTCCGCCGGCAGGGCGGGGTTGATCTGCGTGCTCCACCCGTCGCCGGTGATGTCGAAGCTGAACGCCATCCCGTTCGCGCCGATGTTCGAGTTGATCGCGTTCCACGTATCCAGCGTCAGTTGCTTTGACCGAGGATCGGCCCGGAATGCGTTGATCACCGCCGGGCTGACCCCGCCCAGCGTCAGATAGCCGTTGGGGCTCCACTCGTAGACCAGCTCCGACAGACCGCTGGCATTCGCGTCGTTGCGATCCGCGACCAGGAAACTCTTTAGCCGGGTCAGGTCGGCCTCGAGCTTGTTGTACAGATCGTCAACCGTTGCCGCGCCCGATAGCCCGTCGCCGGGATAGAAGCTGATGCCCTGGTACTTGAAGTCCCTGGCGATGGTCGACGCTCCGTACACGCGCGAAATGGCGCTCTTCGCCTGATCCACAAAATAGGTATTCGAACCCTGGCTGCCAAGGAATCCGGCCACCCGCGACGTGTTGGTCGAGTTCGCCAGGAACGTGTTCATCATGTCCGCCGTCCGCAGCCCCACCTCCTGCCCGAGCTTGCCGAAGTCATCTCCCGCGTTCACGCGCGCGTCCGACCGGGCCTGCCCCAGCAGCCAGCCGGTGTGGCTGAAGCCGAAGTTCCAGTCTTCGTTGCCGTATTCGACGACCACTTGTTTGCCGGCCGCCAGTGCGTTGAATTTCTTTGCCACCGCCGCCACGAACGACGAATCGGCATTGACCGGGATGTTGATCATCACCGACTTGAGGTTCGATTGCGCGTTGGCCCACTTGATCACATCGTCATAGCTGTTGGCCCCGAAGTTCGACCCCGACGGAAGCAGCGACGACGCGCTCATCGGCGCGACGTTGTTGTTGACATTCAGGTTATTCATCCAGCGAATCGCCTGATACTTCGTCGCATACTGATTGAACGTCGGCGTGAAGTCCGACGGGTTGGTCCCCTGGGCCGACATGGTGAAGTTGCTGAGCGGGTTGCCGCCATTGACGCCGCTGGTGATGAACCAACCGATGCCGGCCAACGGATCGCCGTTGTCGTGCGTGAGCTTCACCGTCATCGTCGTGTGGTTGCCCGAGCGCTGGACATTGTTCGGCGCGCCGATGATGCCCGCCGTCGTGATGTTGACCGGCTGGGGCGAATCAAACTGGATCGTGTAGGTCCCGCTCGCGTAGTTCTGCGCGTACGTCACCGATCCACCGTCGGCGATCAACGAACCATTGGCCCCGATGAGCGCCGGATTCGGGTCAAACTTTCCGGGCGTTGCCCAGCCCCGGAAGGGGATGGCATTCAGCCCATTGGCAGGCAAATAGTCGGCGAACGTGCCGCCGTTCGTGCCAAAGACAGTCTGTGCGCCGGCGCCGGACGCAAAGGCGCCCAGCCCCGCCGCGGCCACCCACGACAGAACCAATCGCTTCAGATTCTGGGAGATTCTTTCCATAACACACACCTCGCGGGGTTACTCAACGGGGTAAAACAGGGCGTCGTCGCATCTCTCCCACTCAGTGTTGGACATCGGCCTGAATCGCGCGGCGAAAAAGAACTCGCCGTCAAAAGTCCACGAGAATGTTGCAAAACGCGCGGGTGCGCGGCTCCGCCTGTGCTGGTGAAATCGATCCAAGCGAGCGTCCGGTCGCGCCGCGGCGCACTGCGGCGCGTGTCGCGTATGCCCGGGAGTGAGCAATGCGAGAGCTTCAGGGCGAATCAGAGGGAACCGGCCGTGACATGGCCGGTGAACCGGCGCCGGAAAACGCCGATAAAACCGTTGGGAATGATGTCGGCGAGACCGCCAAATGAAGCGCCGGTGTGACACCATCGTCTTCATGGGCCCGTGCTGCCGGAGGGGTAACAGAAGAAGCAAGAAATGTTCGGATTTGGCGCTGAGGCCGTCAGACAGACTCCTGGCCGGCCTTCCCTTCGTCGGCGGCGTCAACGTCGCGCGCCGCCTCGTCCTTGCCGCGAATCACCGTCAGGCACGTCTTCCAGATGATCAGCAGGTCCAGCGACCACCGTGCGTTCTCCACGTACTCGATGTCGTACTGAATCCACTCCTGAAAGTCGGTGGACGGCTTGCGCGTGCGCTTGATCTGCCACAGCCCCGTGATCCCCGGCCGCACGCTCAGCCGGATCTCGCGCCACCCCGGACAAAACTGGTTCTCGTTGAACGGGCTCGGGCGCGGGCCCACCACCGACATGTGGCCGACCAGCACGTTAAAGAATTGCGGCAACTCGTCGATCCGGAACTTGCGGATGATGCGCCCAACCCGCGTCAGCCGCGGATCGTTCTGGATGTAAAACTGCGGCCCATCGACCTGGTTGCTCGCCTTGATCTGGGCCTTCATCTTCTCCGCATCCTTACGCATCGAGCGGAACTTGATGCAGGGGAACTCCCGCCCACCGGTGGTTTCACGGCGGTGGCTGAAGAAAAATGGCCACCCGTCCTCGATGGCAATCGCCAGGATAACCAAGGGGTACAGCGGCATCGTCAATCCAATTGCCACCAGGGAGAAGACGATGTCGAACCCGCGCTTACAAAAGTTGTGGATCTTGCGCGCCTGGGCCAACGACTGCACCAGCGCCGGCTCAGGCACATGAAAGGGGGCCAGTTGCGTTGCGGGGTAGACGTCGCGCCAGGGCGCCTCTTCCCAGCGAACCGGCTCCAACTCGGGGCGCATCGCCGGGTCGTCCCACAAAACCGCCGGGCCGATGACCATGGTGCCGCTGTCGGCGCGGCGCCCGGCGCCGATCCAGACCGGGCCGATCAGCTTCGCCGATGGGTCGATCGCCGCGTCGCGGTCCTGCCAGACGCCGGGGCCCGCCTGCCTGGCCCGAAGCACCGTGCAGTCGGGCCGCGTCCACGATCGGGTCAGGTCGCGAATGAACGTCGCCACTTCGGGCGGCTCGTAGCCGTCGTAAAGCATGCCTTCGCGCTCGAGCGTCGAACGGTGGCTCTTCGGCACCAGCCGTCGAAGCAGCCGCCACCCCTCCTGAGGCGAAGCCGCGCTTTGCCATGCCCGCGCCATTCGGATCTCGCGCGTCAGCGCGGCCCGGGCAAGACTGCTGTGCGGACGGTCGTACACACGCTCGAAGCGGACAAACCGGTTGTTCTCGTCGGTGACCACGCGCTCGCGACCCCCGCGCTGGCGGGCGTCGTGAACGCGAACGTACAACAGCTCCGATTCGACGCGAGACAGTTCCTCTTCCGCGGCCGACGGGTCAAATACCGCAAGCGCCTTGGCCTCCATCAGCAGATAAAATGGCGCGTGCTCGTGAACGGGCTCGTCGCCCGGCGCGGGGGGGGATGAGAGCTCGCCCTGGCGCACAACCTGCACGCCGTGCGATGCCCAGAATCGATCGTGAAGCTGAAAGGGGTCCAGGCCCCAGATGGTGGGGCCGGCGGACGACGTCGGAACCGCTGCTCCGGCTGCGCCCGCGCTCGCACCCCCTTGGGGTGTGAAGCCGGGCATGATCATCGCCGGCCGCCTTTCTTTCCGTTGACCTGAGGCGCCTCGGCGTCGGCAAATATCGTGTCGTGTGCCGCGGCATCCTTGGAGACGACCTCGACGCGAATCTCACCGACCACCTT
>JBBRIN010000442.1:0-4194 GCA_038221115.1 Tepidisphaerales bacterium | reverse complement strand
AGACGGAGGCTTTGACCGGGGGCGAGGTGGCTGAAAACGTTAGCCGCGCTCATGAGGTCGCGGGCTTCGCGCTGCGCGGAGGTGGCGGCGGCGCCGGCGGCGTCGCCGTCCTGGACGATCTGCTGGATCTCGCGGATGTGGCCGCCCTTGGCAAGCTCGCCGAGCGTGAAGAGGGATTGGGCAGCCGAGAGCCCGAGCGTTTGTTTGAGTTCTGAGCTGTCGATGCGGAAGGCGCGGTAGGTGGGGACGTTGTCGGGGCTGCCGACGCGCAGATACATGCGAATGTTGCCGGCGAGGTCGAGGAGCTTGTGCTGGTAGTCGGTCAGCTTCTGTTCGTTATCGTTGGCCTCACTGGCGGCAGAGATCTGCGGGGCGAACTCGGAGAAGCGGGCGAGGATCTCGTTGAGGGAGAAATACTTGTGGTGGTCGCGCTCCTCGGCAGGGAAGTCGGAAGTGAGGCGGCCGACGATTTCGGGGAAGTCGACGCGGAAGGATTTGTAATTGGCGCCCCGCTCGGGATTGGCCATCACATCGAGCAGCCATTGGTCGGGGGGGATGGGGTGGTGCTCGTCGCCTTTTTCGTTGAGGGCGCTTTCCTTGCCGCGGAGGGCGCGGAGGGTGACCCGGGCAATGGAGTCGAGAGGTTGGACGCGGCCGTTTTCGGCGGCGGGTAGCTGGGCGAAGGCGGCGACGTCGAAAGTGTTGGCGGATGGGCCGTGAGGGATGGCGGTGGAAATGACGTAGGTAAGGAAGCTGACGGCGACGATGGCGGGGATGGCGAGATCGCGGGGAGAGAACGCGGGTGCCGGTGGCGCCACGGGGGCGCGGTTTTTGGAGCCGCGGGAAGATGCGCCGGTTGAGGCGCGGGGGGCGGGGGCGCCCAGCTCGGCAAACCGCCGGCCGGCGAAGTTGAAGAGCAGCATGCCGAAGTGCAGAAGGAGGCCGAGGCCGCCGACGGCACAGGCGATATAAGGGAGAGTCCAGGCGGGGTTGCGGACGACCTGAAGGCGGGTGCCGCGCTCGGTTTCCTTGTCGAAGTCTGCCTGGAAAAACGTTTCGCCGGCGTAGCGCAGCGGGTGGTTCATCCAGATGTGGACGTTGCGATCTTCGTGTCGGGTGGGATCGACGAGGCGGACGTCGCTGGAGTAATTGCGGGGGACGCTGGTGCCGGGATAGCGGTCGAAGCTGAATTTCTTGAGGTAGACGGTGTACGGCTTATAAGTGCGTTTCCAGCGCAGGACGAGGTCGTACTTTTTGCCGTTGATTTCGATGGATTGGGGATCGGTGAGCTGGGGTAGGTCGTCGCGAAGGGGGACGGTCGATGTGAGGAACGTTCCCTGCGGCTGGTCATGGAGCAGGGGGGTGACGTACGCCGACGGAAGGTCGAGAGCGGAGGCGGATTCACCCGCGCCGGCGAATTTGTCGCGCGGGCGGGCTTCCAAGCCGATGGTGGAGGCAACGCCGGCGGTGGCGCGCGGGCCGGTAGCGGCGGAGTCGCTGATCGCGGCGATGCGCGTGTTGGGGTAGTAGGCGTCGATTTTGAGGGCGAAGGGGAGGGAGGGGTCGGTGACGGTGCCGCCCTTCGCGAGCCGCGCGGAGGAAATCACCGTGACGTTGTCGTGATCGGCGGGGGAGTGGTCGATGATGGCCAGCTCGGCGTCGTGGGGATCGGTGGTGTAGTTGGCGTAGCTTCCCTCATCGATGACCATGTTGGTTTCGATCTTCTTGGCGCTGCTGATGCCTTCGCCGACGAGGAGGATGATGAGGCCGAGGTGGATGAGGATGATGCCGGTGCGCTTCCAGGCGAGCTTGAAGCGGACGGAGTGTGCGGCGAGGAGGTTGAGGAGAAGGAGAAGGCCGATGGTGTAGCCGCCGGGGAAGGGGATGCGCGGGCCGCCGATGGGTCCCGGGGTGTCGTGGACGCGGGTGTAGAGGGCTTTAAGGGGAACCCAGACGAAGGGGCTGTAGAAATACTCCTTTTGAACATCCCAGTTGCTGGAGGAGACCTGGGCCCAGGTGCCGGCGTAAACGAGGAACATGCTCAACGCCAGAAGCGTGACCGTCAGGCGGAGGGAGGCGAGGGGTTTGAGGAGGGTCTTGAGCATTTCTTAGTGGGTCAGTGTTGCGTTATCAGTTGCCGGTTGTGGCGTCGCTCACTCGTTGGGGAAGCGGACGGAGGCCAGGAACTGTTCGAAGGCTGGGCGCTCGCGGGTGAGGGTTTCGGCGGGGCCGAGGAGTTTGAAGAACCAGGTGGAGTCGCCCTGGGTGCGTTTGGCGACGAGGGATTTTTTGGCGTTGGGGCCGGTGCCGGTGAATTCGAGCAGAGAGCCGGCGCCGGTGGCGAAGGGAATGGGGGTTTCGGCGACGCTGTCGTTGGAAGGGGGGAGGCCGACTTCATTGCGCCAGCGGGCGAGGTTGAGGGCGGCGGTGCCGACGGAGCCCGGGAAGCGGCTGACGATGAGGTCGGCGGGATTGGGGTTGGCGGTGCGGAGGGTGAGAAGGCGAACGGAGTTGGCGTTGGGTTGGACGGTCCAGCCGGCGGGGAGCGAGTAGGTGAGGCCGGAGGTGTTGGGTGTGGGGGAACCCTCGGGTTGTTGAACGGGCGCGGCGGGACGTATTGGAGGATGGGCCGGGGGAAGGCTGGGCGCCGAATCGGTGGCGACGACCGTGAGCGGCGCGGCGGCTGGGGTGAGATATTTGGCGGAGCGGACGAAGGCGTCGAAGGCTTCCTTTTGTGCTTCGACCTGCGTTGAGGGGCCGGTCATCTTGAAGAACCAGATGCGATCCTCGCGGGGAACGATGGCGGCGTACATGCGGCGATCACCGGAGCCATCGGTGATATCGACGGATTGGATTGCGGCACCGTTGGCGGTTTCGGTGTGGACGAGTGTGGGCAGCGCGGATGCGGGAACAGGGTCGACGCCGAGCTGAGCGCGCCAGCGGTTGACGTTGGAAAGGAGATCGGTGGCGGAGGGGGCGTCCTCGAAGAGCGTGGTGACGGTGATCTGGGTGGTTGAGTCATCCTTGCCGGCGGCGAAGTTGCCGTATTGGAAGAGACCGGAGATGGCCATGCCTTCCTTCTTGGGGATGCGCTGGAAGGGGCGGCTGCGCCAGCCGGTTGGGGCGGTCCAAGTGACTACCTGGGGGTCTTTGGGAGCGGAGTAGGATTTGACGGGCTCGTCCTTGTCGCAGCCGGCAAGGATGGCGACGGTGAGCGCGAAAGTGGTAAGCAGGCGTTTATGCACAGTCATATTACTGTAGCAGTGGGGGGGGTGTTTTCCTATTTGGTGGAATGTGGCGAAAAGCCGCAGGAGCGGGGTCAGACGTGAGCGGGAAGGTCAGAAAGGTGCGGGGCCGAGGATGAGGGTGGAGAACAGGGAGAGCTGGGCGCTGGGATGACGCCATGCGTTTGCGGGGAGGTTGAGTTTTTCGGTGCAGAGTCGGTCGAGGAGTTGTTCTCTGGACCAGCCGGTTTCGCGGGCGACCTGCGGGAGGAAGACGCCGGAGCGGCCGGCGAGGGTGAGGAAGATGCCGTCGGTGAGCGGGTCAAATGCAAGCGGATGATTCGCGGGGCGCAGGGGGGAGAGCACGCTGATTTCTATTTCGAGGGAGGGGAGTTCAGGGAGCGTGACGGGATGGGCGGTGAAACGCGGATCTTGAAGGACGGAAGCGGCGGTATCGCGGACGCAGGGGAGCAGCGGCTCAGTGGCATCCGTGCGGCCGACGCAGCCACGGAGGGCGTGCGTATGCTGTGCGTGAAGAGAGACGAAACAGCCAGCGGGTTGCAGCAGGGCGGGGTCGGTTGTGTCGAGAGTGAGCGGGGGGTTGTCGTGCAGGGCGTGCAGGATGGCAGTTTTGGCGGTGTTGAGGAGCAATTCGCTATGGGCGGGCGAGAGCGTCATGGCGGGGCAAGTTAGTTTAGCACGGGCTATCAGACGGGGTGAGGTTTATAATGGTGGCAGCGGGCGAGATGGGCGAAGTTAATCACGTCAGGCGAGGTGTGTATGGCCGGACCACTGGTGGAGTTCCCGTTGGTGACGATTTTTGCGATAGCTCTGCTGGTGATGTTGCTCATCAGCATTGTCTCGCCGAAGCGGCCTAAATAGCTCCCCTTGAAACAGAAAGTGGCTCGGGCCAAGGTGGTTGGTTGCGTAACACAACACCCTTGGGAGCCGAGCCATGGATGGCAGTATT
>JBBRIN010000441.1:0-4194 GCA_038221115.1 Tepidisphaerales bacterium | reverse complement strand
GGCTTCGAAGGCGCTGTCGACGCGGCGCCAGTGGACCCGGCGGACGAGGTCGCGGTAGTTGACGCGCTTTGAGGGACCGATCACCTCGTCGCCGCCGAGGCGGCGCTTGAGGCTCTGGCGGAGGTTGCGGACGCAGAGGAGCTGGACCGGTTGATCGTCCGCGTCGGCCAGAAGATACACGACCCACTTTGCCGGGATTGACCGCACGAACCCATCGAACTCCGCGGTCGGATCGAAGCCGGCGTCGCAATCAAAAACCTCTTGCGCGGGAGTCATTGCAAGAATGATAGAAGCGAAACATCAGGCGGCCAAGCCACCGGTCATCATCCGCGCGCCAGCAAACTCGCTGCCCATGCGGCGTCGTCGCCTTCAAGCGGAGGCTCAGGTGGTATGCCGTAATTCAGCCGCCGGCCATAGCGACCGCCAACGTAGGCGCGCTCGATCAGCGGCTGAAGATCGAGAGTGACCATGCGTTCCTTGGGCCGCAGCGGAATCGGGATTGAAGGCAGTGATTCGCGGAGCGAGAACTTATAGAGATAAGCGGCCTGGGGATCGCCGGGCACCCGAATGATCGCGCGATACGTCGACAGGCCGCGCGGGGGGCAATGCCATGGGTGCAGCAGTTCCTCCCAATCGCCGGTGCGGCAGAGATCCACCTCGACGAAGCTCACGCCCGCGGCCAGCAATCCCCGGCGCTTGGCACGAAACTCCTTCAGGCCGCGGCCGATCTTGTTGGCCGGGCTCACGAACTCGATCACCGTGATCAGTCGTTCGCTCCCGGTCTGGACGATACGAATGTAACGCTCGGTCATCGGTTCGATCTGCAAGACCAATTTCATGTCCGCCGCGATGACTCCGCCGGGCTCCACGTCAAACGTCGTGGCGATGACACCACCGCCGGGCTGGAAGACTCGGACGTCCGGATAGAACTGCTGCTCGCGGTTTTCGTCGCTCGATTCGACGGAGACCCGCTCTTCGGTGCTGGCCACCACGTCCTCGGGCAGCCGTTCGTTCAGCATGTCCGCGGCATGAGCGACGAGCTTCGTATGCACGTCCAGCCAGTGCGATTCCAGATACGGGTCCATGCCGGGGAAAGGGCTTGTCATGACGTTCACATTATACCATTTGTCGCGCATGGGCAGGGGGCCGGCGGCGCTGGCTCACCTTCCGCCTCCACGGTGGCGCAGGAGATCCGGCGGAGCGCCTCGGCGACATGAGGTCGAGCGCGGACTCGCCTACTTTGGAAAGGCGGTGGGATCACAGACCGCGATACACGTCCCTTCGATGGGCGACATTCACCACAAGGACGATCAGGCGATCATCCCGGATTTCATAAATGATGCGCCAATCGCCGACACGGACGCGCCACAGCCCCTTGCCGCCGCCTTGTAGTGGAATCGCGCCGGGCTGGCGGGGATGGCTGGCCAGAGCGGCGATGTGCTTGTCAACCTGAGCTCGATCCGCCTTGGGAAGACGCCCCATGGCCCGCTCGGCGGATTTCTTGATCAGAATGGAATACGTCACGCCAATCCCAGCCTCTTGCGCGCTTGCTCATAGGGTATCTCTTGGTCGCTGGGATCGTTCAACCGCCGGGTCGCCTCGGCAATATCTCCACGGTCTTGCGCCGTCAATCGGCGCGGCTTGCGGGCTTTGCGACTCTGAGCTTTCAGCTTCAGCGCGCGAAAGTCCTTTTCTTTCAGCAAGACGTAGCGCTCGCCGCGGAGCTTTAAGGTTTGCACAGTCACGAGCGTCACCCGTCCTTTCGAGTTGGTAAAATTCTACTCGATGCGTTCAGCTCATGCATCCCATTCCCTCCACCGACTTCACCACATCGTCCGGCTCGATCCGCGTCTTATACACGACCACTCCGGGGCCGGCCGCGTCTTCTTTTGCGGTACGTTTCGGCACTGCCAGCACGATGCGCCGGTCTCTGAACATCGCGATCGTCTTGCGCTTGGCGGCCAGGTACTCGGGCGTCCAGAAGCCGACGATCTCGAGGAACGCTTCGCGGCCGTCGTCGTGCTTGAGGAGGAAGTCGGGCACGAAGGTCGTCTGGCCTTGATGGAGGATGCCGGCATCGCGCAGGAGGCGCCAGCCGTCGCGCGACTTGCCCCACGCGGCCATCAGCGTCGCCTCGACTTCGGAATCGAACCGGGCGGGTGGCGGGAGGTGCGAGCGGTAGCCGTCGTGGCTGGTCAGCCGCAGCTCCGCGGTCGAGCGCCAGGGGGTGACGACGCTGGCGCGCATGATCCAGCCGCGGCAGGCCAGCAGGGTTGGGATGAAGCGGGCGAAGTTGACGCCGTATCGGCGGGACTCGCGGAGGATGGCCGCGGGGCCGGACAGGTCGATGCGGTGGCCGTCGTCGGTCCGCCGGATGTCCAGCAGAAGCCCGCAGAGCTTGGCGCGGCGGACGATCGCCTGGAAGTCGGTCGTGGCGTCGATGCGCAGCCGGGTGGCCTTGTATAGGCACGCCTGCAACTGAGCGACGTTGTAGCGAGAGAGCAGATCGGCGGGGCCCGAAAACGCGGGGAGTTCCCGAAGGCGCTGTTGATCGATCACGTCAGCATAGAGCGATTCGTCGATCGCCGCCCAATCCATCTTCAGTTCGGCGGCGATCAGATTCTTCACTTCGGTTTCGGTGCGGTCGAAGACGCGCTCCATCTCTGTGACGAGCGGATGGTATCTGGCAGCGATGGTGAAGACCTTCAATCGGAGCTTTGCCGCCTCGCCGCGCGGGTCTTTCTCGAACCCGGCATCGTCGTCGAGGAGCTTGCAGAACGCCTGCACGCGGCGGGTGTCGCAATCCGGCTCGTCGACGAGGATCGCTTCGATGGCGCGATGCAGCTGGCGCCGCGTGCGGCCGACGCCGCTACGGTAGAGCGCCAGCATCCGCTCGGCGTATGTGACGTAATGGGCGTGGGTGCGGCGCGTGAGCTTGTCGGGCAAGGCGACGCCGCGCTCGTAGGAGACGATGCATTGCTGGGACGTCAACATGCGGCGATCTACGAACTGCGCTTTCGCTTCACCTTTAGGTACGCGTCGCTCCGCCTCCGCTTGCGAGATCGCTCCTCCTCCGTAGTGTCTTGGCAGACGATCTCGTACAGCACCGCCCGGGCATCGCCGCTGCGGCGGAGGATTCGGCCCAGGCGTTGCTTGGCCTGCCGGGTCGAGGACATGCCGCCGATGACGACGGCCACCTTGGCTTCGGGGACATCGACTCCTTCGTCGAGCACCTGGTTGGCTATCAGAAGGGGGAACGTTCCGGCGGCGAAGCCTTCGAGCACCGTCCGCCGTTCGACCTTGCGGGAATGACTCAGCAACGTCGGGGCAAGAAAGCGGCGGGAGACGTCCAGTGCCATGGCGTTGGAAGCGGCGAACACGAGCACGCGCTGGCCGGCATGGAGACGGAAGAGGTCTTCCAGGACGCGGAGTTTTTCGGCGGCGCGGTCCTCGATGGACTTTTTGAAGTAGAACGCCTTTTGCGCCTTTCGGGCGGCCGGATCGCGGGCGGAATCGGAGCACAGGTCCTGCCAGGTATACGATCGCCCGGCGGCGGCGGGGTCGGCCTTAAGGGCCTGATTGCGCTCGATGAGAAACCCGCGTACGGCGCGCGACGCGGCATCGTACGCGGCCTGCTCGGGGTCGCTCAACTTCACTGGGATGCGCACGACGTCGTAGTCGGCCAGAGACCTTCCCTTGGCATCGCCGATCTCCTGTCGATAAGCGACGGGGCCGACGAGGAAATCCAGATCGATGTGACGGCCGTCGGCGCGTTCGGGCGTGGCAGTCAGGCCGAGGCGCATTGGGGCGGTGCTGAAGAGCGCGGCCTCGCGGTAGCTGGCGCCGGGGAGATGGTGGGCCTCGTCGAAGACGATGAGTCCGAAGCGATGGCCCATCTCGGGCATGCGGGCATAGGCGCTGTCGTAGGTGGTGACGGTGACGGGCTGAATGTTGAGGATCGAATCGCCGACGATGCCGGCGTCGTAGCCGAGGCGGCGGCGGATGCGCTGGTGCCACTGGTGCATCAGGTCGCGCACCGGCGCGACGATCAGGGTGGCGACGCGGGCGGCGGCGATGGCGGCGAGCGCCAGTTCAGTCTTGCCGGTGCCGGTGGGCATGATCACCATGCCGCGCGAGCCGGCGGCCTGCCAGGCGTCGAGGGCGTGGCGCTGTTCGGGGCGAAGCGCGGGGAGG
>JBBRIN010000440.1:0-4199 GCA_038221115.1 Tepidisphaerales bacterium | reverse complement strand
ATCGGTCGCCCCCTCTTAATGACACGGCGGCAAGGGAATGCCCCATGCATGGGGACCAGTCGCCGGACGAGGACCTGAACGCCAACCCCAAGCTGGCACGAGACTCGCTTACACGATAACAGCGTAGCTTCAGACGGAGGCCCCACGGCACATTTCCGGGTGTAGGTAGGCACCCTTCCGAAAGAGGGCTGCTGATCCCCACGAGAAACGCGTTTTCTCGGGGCCCATGATCGCCGCTGAAGCGTTCCAATAACTCCAGACGATAGAATATACGATGAGGCACTTCTCCCCGCGCGCTCCCGAGCGCACCCCGCGCGTCCCCGAGCGCATTATCTCGCACACGCCGGCCAGCCTGAAGCCGCGCAAGAGCCCCCTCTCGCCGCGGGTGTCGCCTGCCGTCACCCTCGCGCCCGTCTCTCCAGTCGCCGAGCGCCGCCGCGACAACCGCGCGCCGCTCCAGGGACGCGCCCTGCTCACCGTTCTCGACGGCGCCGATGCCATCAATAAGCATGAGATCCTCACCCGCGACCTCTCTTTCAGTGGCCTCTCGTTCCTGCTTCGCGAGTCCCTCGCCGTCGGACAGAAGTGCAACCTCCTCATCGACGGTCACAACCACAATTGCGAGGTCGTCCGCTCCCGCCCCCTCAGCAACGGCCGACACGAAATGGCCGTTCAATTCCGCCGCCCAACCGCCTGAACCTTCATTTGTCATTTGTCCTTCGTCCTTGGTCATTTGTCCTTGGTCATTTGTCTTTTGCAAAGGACCAAGGACCAAGGACCAAGGATAAATGACCAACGACTGATTAGACTTCCCAAATATGGGGAAGTTCTCCCTCTCCGCCCTCAGCCCCTTCGGCCCCATCTTCGGCAAAGAACTCCGCGTCACCGCGCGCCGCAAACGCACCTATGCGCTCCGCGTGCTCTACCTCGCCGCGCTCTTCCTGGTGATGATGCTGGCATACACCGAGACCTCCAGCCGCTTCGACGTCACCGTCAGCGTCACCGAACGCGCTCAGCACGAGGCCGAACTCGGCGGCGTCTTCTTCATCGCCTTCGCCATCTTCAGCGTCTACGCCCTTGCCATCATCTCCCCCATCCTCACCGCCACCGCCGTTGGCAGCGAACGGCTCAACCGCACTCTCAACGTCCTGCTGATGACCCCGATCACCAGTTGGCAGATCGTCTCCGGCAAGCTCTTCTCCCGCATGCTCACCTCCGTGAGCCTCATCGGTCTCAGCCTTCCGGTTCTCGCCGTCGTGCGCCTCCTTGGTGGCGTTGAAATCTCACAAATGTTCGGCGTCATCGCCGTCTGCCTCGCTCTCTCCCTCGCGGCCGCCGCCATCGGGCTCTTCTACTCCACGCTCATCAACCGCGCCTACGCCGTCATCCTCCTGTCGTATGCGACCATGCTTTTCTGGTACCTCTTCCTCCCCATGGTCCTCGCCGCACTGTTCCTCAGCGGCAACGGGCGCTTCATGCGCGGCTCCGGCCGCCTGTGGTGGGACGCCTTCGCCGCCACCAACCCCTTTTTTACCGTCACCGCCAACGCCGTACCGGGCGGAATGGGCCGCATGTTCAGCCCCTGGCCCTGCGTCATCGTCCACCTGCTCTTTACGACCCTGATCGCGATCTGGTGCGCCGCCGTGATCCGCCGCCGCAGCCGGCGCGAAGGCGAATCCTCCACCGGCGTCGCGCCCCTCGAACCGATCTCCATGCCTCCCCCATTACCGGTGCCCGCGATTCCGCTCGATGATCGCGGCGGCACTCTTCCCCTCCACCGGCCGATCCAAGTGATGCCGTATTCCAGCCCGCCCATCGCCCCATACTCGCGGCGGCTCCAAGTCCGCGACGTATCCGACAACCCGGTCGCCTGGCGCGAGCTGCGCCGTCCGCTCTTCACCAAGCGCTGGCAGAAGATCGTTGGCGGCGCGCTGCCGCTGGTGCTGTTGCTAGTCACCTACATCTCCGTGATCGGCGTCGAGTCCTCTGCACTCGGAAAAGTCGATCTGCAGATCGGCTATGCCATCGGCTTCTGCGCGCTGCTGTCGCTGCTGATCTGCGTGATCGCCGCCACAACCATCGCCGGCGAAAAAGAGAGCGACACGTGGACCCTCCTGCTCGCCACGCCGCTGAGCGCCCGCGGCATCGTCCTCGGAAAGCTCGCCGGCATCGCCCGCCGACTTGCCTGGCCCGTCGGATTCGTCATCGGCCACTTCTTTCTATTCACCGTCACCGGCGTGATCCCCTTGCCCACCTTCCTCTTCATCATCTGGGTCCTCATCACCTTCAACAGCCTATGGGTCGCCACGGGGCTCTACTTTTCATTGAAATTCCAAAAGGTGACCTTTGCCGTGATCATCAACCTCCTGATGCCGGTCATCGCATATCTTGCGGTACTGGCCGTCCTCACCATCGCGGCGGGCTTCGCCGGCGGACCTGGTGACAATTGGGGCGCGAGCTTTGTCGGCTCCTACGCACCGTACCCTTACCTCATCAGCGGCATCGAAGGCGTCGCGACTTGGCCCTACCGCAACCACACCGACCCCTTCTGGCTCGCCGCCGGCGGCCGCGTCCCCGGTATTGTCTTTTACCCCATCGTTTTCGCCGTCGGCATCGGATACCTCACCCTCTCGATGCTGGTCGTCGCGCACACGATTTACCATTTCAATAAGATCGTCGGCCGCGCCCCTCAGCGCGAGCGCCTGCCGCGCCCCCTCCCCGCCTAGCCCCATTGGCCGCAGTGGTCATTTCATCACGACCGGCGAACCTTCCCCATCGATCCGACATATGAACTGAACGGAGGCGCCGGAGCAGAGATCCGCCGCCACCAACGACCACCTTGCCCGCTCGTTGTGGGGCATGGCCAGTTCAACACACATCGCCTTGCCGCGCCGCTTACCGGCCTGTGGCATTCGCCTTGCGGGAGCTTCGCTCCGGAGTCTGCATCATGCTCGAAGAAGAAAACGCGTTCCCATCCTTCACCCTGTTGCAAGTCCAAAACGACTTGTTGAAGCTATATCAACAAGTCGCCTGTAACCAAGGACGCGTACAGGTCCTCGGCTCCAATGGCGTCTGCGATTGCGTCCTCATCAGCAAGGCCGAACTCGACGCGCTCGAACGGGCTCTGGAGATCCTCTCCAGCTCTGACAACGTCCGCGAACTAAGCGACAAAGTCGCACAAGTCGCTGACGCCGTCGAGCCGGCTGTGGCATCTTCAGCCAGTTGATTCCCCTTGGTGCGAGCCTGAACTCGATTTGACGCCCTCCCGCTCCACTGCTATAGTTGCTCGATTACGGTCGTCATTTCGATGCTACGTCCTGTCACAGCACGACTTAGGCCCCGATCGCCTGATTTGAAGTTGAAGTTTCAGGCGGCGGCGCCCCTGTGAGGTGCACTCGGTGGGATTCGCCAACGCGTCTTCGCTATCCGGTGCAGACTTCAAAGCCCAGGTTCTCGCCGCGACCGACATCGTTCAACTGATCAGCCAGACCGTCAAGCTCACCCGCCGCGGCAAGAACATGGTCGGCCTCTGCCCGTTCCACTCCGAGAAGGGCCCCTCCTTCAACGTCAGCCCCGCTCGCCAATTCTTCAAATGCTTCGGCTGCAACGAAAAGGGTAACGCCATCGACTTCGTCATCAAGCGCGACCGCGTGACGTTCCCCGAATCGCTCCGCACCCTCGCCCAAGCCGCCGGTCTGGAAATTCCCAAGTACGGCGCGTCGAAAGAAAAGCAGGGCGAGCGCCAAGCCATGCAGGACGCCCACGTCGCCGCCGTCACGTTCTTCGAGAACTGGCTTTGGAACCCCGACACCGGCGCCGCTGCCCGCGACTACCTTCAAAAGCGCGGTTTCACCGAAGAAACGCTGAAGAAGTGGCACGTAGGCCTCGCCGTCGATGCATGGGACGCCCTCCTCAACAGCCCCATCGCCCGAAAGTTCACGCCACAGGTGTTCGCCACCGCCGGCCTCCTCAAGTCCCGAGAAAACAACAACGGTTTTTACGACACGTTCCGCAACCGCTTGATGTTCCCCATCCGCGATGAGCAGGGCCGCACCATCGCCTTCGGGGGCCGCGTCATGCCCGGCTCACAAGATCCAGCTAAGTATCTCAACAGCCCCGAAACCCCGCTTTTCAGCAAGGGCCGCTGCGTCTTCGGCCTCGACCAGGCACGCCAGCGCATCCTCGAAACCGAAACCGTC
>JBBRIN010000439.1:0-4203 GCA_038221115.1 Tepidisphaerales bacterium | reverse complement strand
AGCAAGCCGCCGCTCGCGACGCCTTGATTGCCGTGTATATCAAGTCACAACGAATGGTGCGGGACGGCCGGTGGAAAATGAGGTGGTATCCGTTGATCGGTCGCTATCAGTTGTTCGATTTGGCCAGTGACCCTTATGAGCTGACTGACCTGAGTGACAAGCCTGAACAGACGGCGAAGCTGGCAGAAATGAAGAAGCTTATGGCGTCGCAGCAGGACAAGTTTGACGATAAGGAAGCGCAGCGGCCGCATTGATCCCGTCGCGCATCGGAAGACATATCGGAGTAGATCATCATGACATCGAAATTTCTCCCCGTCCTCGTATTGCTTGGCCTTTGCTGCTCCGCGCTCGCCGCGCCGCTGCCTGCGAAGCCGAACATTCTCTTCATCCTTACCGACGACCAGGGGTACGGTGATTTCTCATTCACCGGCAACCCCATCCTCAAAACGCCCAACGTCGACAAGCTTGCGACGCAGAGCGTGCGGTTCACGGATTACCACGTCAGCCCCACCTGTTCGCCGACGCGCAGCGCGCTGATGACGGGCCGTCATGAATTTCATAACGGCGTCACGCACACCATCAATGAGCGCGAACGCCTGCGTCTCGACGCCACCACGGTGGCGCAGGTTCTTAAATCGGCCGGCTACACCACCGGCATCTTCGGCAAATGGCACCTGGGTGACGAGGATGACCACCAACCCAATCGCCGCGGCTTCGATGAAGTCTTTATCCACGGCGCGGGGGGCATCGGCCAGGCGTACCCCGACACCACTTGCGGGGATGTGCCGAACAATTCGTACTTCAACCCCGCCATCAAGCACAACGGGGTGTTTGAAAAGACGACGGGCTACTGCACCGACGTCTTCTTCGCCCAGGCCACGCACTGGATCGAGCAAACCAAAGACAAGGGCCAACCGTTCTTCTGCTATCTCCCGACGAACGCCCCGCATGCGCCGCTCGACGTCCCGCCCGAATATGAGAAGCTTTATACGGGCAAAGTGCCCGCCAATGCAGCCAAATTCTTAGGCATGTGTGCCAACATCGACGACAACGTGGGGCGCCTGATGGCCAAGCTCCACGACTGGGATATCGAGAAGAATACGGTCGTCATCTTTATGACCGACAACGGCGGCACCGCCGGCACGCGCGTGTACAACGCCAACATGCGCGGCCAGAAGGGCACCTCCTACAACGGCGGCACCCACGTCCCGTTACTCGTGCGTTGGCCCAACGTCTTCCCCGACAATGTGCGGGTCGGCGCGCTCGCGGCCCACATCGATTTCTTTCCCACCGTGGCCGAGATCGCCGGCGCGACGATCCCGCCGGAAGTCGCCGTGAAACTGGATGGGCGAAGCCTTGTGCCACTTTTGAAGGACCCGGCGGCCCCTTGGCCCGACCGCCTTCTATTCACCCACGTCGGGCGCTGGGCGCGCGGTAAGGCTGAAGAATCCAAGTACGCCAAATGCGCCGTTCGGAACACGCAGTACAACATGGTCTGCTCTACCGGTGGGCAGAAGAAGTGGGAGCTTTACGACCTGAAGGCGGACCCGTCGGAAACGCACGACCTGGCCGTCGAGCGCCCCGAAGTGGTCAAGCAACTCGATGCCGCCTACGACCAATGGTGGGCCTCCATCCTGCCGGACCTGGTCAATGAAAACGCGCCTGGACCCAAGGAAATGCCGTTCAAGGAGCAGTATCTCAAGCAGTTTGGATCAGCCGCCGAGAATCCGGGGAAAGCACCGTAACGGATGTGTCCGTACCTTGCTTGAACGAGCAAGCGGGGACGCGACCGCAGTTAGCCAGCGCGATCGATGAGGCTGGCGAGAACTTTGGCCGAGTCGAAGTGATCGCGGGCTATTTGTTGGGCGGCGTTGGCGTGACGGGCGGGGTCGGAGGCTAACTGGTCGATGGCGGCGGTGGATTCTTCGATGGTGGTGAAAGGGAGGATGCCTTGGCCGGTGGGGAGGAATTTGGAGAAGCCGGTTTCCTGAACGATGGCGGGGACGCCGAGGGCGAGGTAGCAGGCGGTGCGGCAGGAGAACCATCCGCTGCGGCTGGCGACGTAGGCGTTCTTGGCGACGGACCATTCGCCGAGGGAGTCGGCGAGATATTGACGGTAGAGCCAGGGATCTTTGGAGACATCGTAGCCTTCACGAAGGTTCCAGCCGGCGTTGCGGAGGTTTTTTTTGGGGGCGGGGCCGCTGATGGCGACTTCCAGGGGGATCGAGGATTTCGTTGGCATCTCCAGGAACTTATTGAACTCGACGCTTTTACCGCGGTAATGCACGCCTTCGACGAGCGGGCCTTTTTCGGTGGGCTCCCAGGAGGCGACGGTAGTCAGCATGCGGCGGCGCTGGTCGACGGGGACGGCGTGTCTTTCGAAGCAGTCGAGCACGATGGGCTGGCGGGTGGGCATCCAGTTGAAGAGTTGGGTGGGAACTTTGCAGTCGGGCTGGCCGATGTTTTCGGCGAAGGAGAAGTGGACGTGGTGTCGGCGAATCATGTCGACCTGCGCGCGGTTTTCGTCGGGAATGGTGTTGGCGAGGTAGCCGGGGACGGAGGACTGGGTGTACATGGGGTCGGAGTCGATGAAGACGACGCGCTTGGCGGCGTAATATTCATCGCGCATCCAGCAGGACGCCGAGACGTGGATGAAGAGGTCGGCGGAGCGGCAGAATTCGGCGGCGGCCTGGGCGGAGCGGCCGTAGGTGCGCCCGCCCGCATCGCGGAAGAACCACTTATCCTTCATCTGGGGCTCGACGGTGATAATGAGCCGGGAGAGGAGGTTGGCGTTGGCTCGGCCGTTGTCGGTAAAGGTTTGAGCGGTGGGGTCGTAGTTCCAGCGGCCGGTGTCTTCGATGTAGAGGACATCGTGGCCGAGGCGGTGGAAGCCGAGAGGGTATTGGATGTAATCCCAAAAGACGCCACCGAATGGGTAGGTTGCGGCGAGTCCGGTGACAGCTATTCGAAGGGGGCTCATGGAGCGGGTAGAGGATAGAGAGCAGAGGGTAGGACGTCGAGGCTAGTCAACGACGATCACGGGGCGGCAGAAGGAGCCGGTGAAGCCTTTGAAGTTGATGGGGAGGGACCAGAATTGTAGGGGTTGGGGGAGGGAGAAGACTTCGGCGGGGAAGTGAAGCTCTTCGACGATCCAAATGTTTTTGCTGAGGAGAATGGTGTGGGTCTGGCTATTGATGGGGTCGCGCGAGCCGCCGATGGAGTAGTGGTCGATCCCGACGCCGCGGATCTTCTGATCGACGAGGTATTGCGCGCCGTCGGGGGAGAGGGGAGGGGAGTCGTGGAGCCATTCATCGGTTTTGGCGCGCTTGTCGCCCCAGCCAGTGGCTAAGAGGATGATCTTGTCAACGAGGTTGGCGGGGAGCTTGGATTGAAGCAGGGCAGCGGTGATGGGGGCGTTGGGAGCGATGCCGCGAAGGTCGGCGATGTGGGCGGGGCCGACCCAGCTTTCCAATGGGATGTCGTCGAGAGACGGCTTGTTGGCGAGCTTGTGGAGAGGCGCGTCGACGTGGCTGCCGGTGTGGCTGGCGAGGGTGAGGAGCTCGACGCGCCAGCCGTGCTGTTCGTGGTTGGCGATGATCTGGGATTTCACGGGGGGATGGGCGGGGCAGTTGGGGGCGTTGGCATAGAGTGGTTGAGAGAGGTCGATGAGTCGCATTGTCATTTGATCGCGTTTCACTTTCGGTTGCGGGTGGGCCGAATATACTCTCGGATGGGTATGACACCAATGAAACCGATCACGGCAGAGACCGAGGCAGAGCGGTGGGCGAACACGCTCACGCATGCAATCGGCGCGGCGCTGAGCGTGGTCGGGCTTGCACTGCTGGTCGCGGCGGCGGCGCGACATGGGGATGCGCGGCGGCTGGTGACGGTGATCGTTTACGGGTGCTCGCTGTTGATGCTGTACCTGGCATCGACCTGCTTTCATGCGTGCCGGGAGGATCGGAAGCGGCATTGGTTTCAGGTGGCGGATCATGCGTCGATTTATTTTCTGATTGCAGGGTCGTCTACGCCGTTTCTGGTGGTGATGGTGCGAGGGGGCTGGGGATGGACCTTGTTTGGGGTGATCTGGACTCTTGCGATCGTGGGGAGCGTGTTGAAGGTGTTTTTTATCCGGCGGTTTGAGAAGCTGTCGACGGCGGTTTACGTGTTGATGGGATGGCTGGCTCTGATCGAGTTCAAGAC
>JBBRIN010000438.1:0-4207 GCA_038221115.1 Tepidisphaerales bacterium | reverse complement strand
TCGAGGAATCCGCCGCCTTCGGGCTGGATCCGGCCCAAGAGCTTGAGCGTCCGCCGGCGGGTTAGATTCCGCAGCCAGCGGACCGGCCCCTTGTTGCTGGGCCGAAGTGCGTGGCGGACCTGCCCGATCGCAATGAGCGCGGGCAAGGCGTAGCTGACGACCGGCAGCTTCATCCATTTGAACCATCGCTGCGGAAACGCCGCCAGTTCAAACGGCAAGGCGGGCACCAGATCCCACGCCTGCGGCCCAAGCCCCAGTCGGCCGGCCATCGCGCACATCGTCAGGATGGGCACGGAAAAGGTCCGGTCTTCGCCGTAGCGGTCTTCAATCGCCCGCGCGATCGCCCGCGGATCGAGCGTGCCGACTTTCGAGATCAGCCATTGCTCGCACGCCCGAAGCGTCCGGTCATACGCACCGGCGGCCCAGTTTTCGTCCGCGACATACGCCGCCCAGCAAAGGCACGTCGTGCTGATGTTGCTGAAGGAGGCGGTTGTATCTCCCCATCCGCCGTCGGCGTTCTGGTTCAGACAGAGCCAGCCCAGCCCCTGGCGAATGAGTCGCCCGGCCCGCTTCGCCAGGTCGGCGTCGCAACGGTCGCCAAGCGACTCGGTCGCCTGATAGAACGCGAACACCGCCGTCGCGGTCGATAGCGCGCTGCTGGAAAGCTCTCCCTCCCAATGCCCATGAGCACCGCGCGCCGCCAGCAGCGCGGCACGGGCGTTGGCGAGGGTGTCGAGCAGCGCTGCGGGGTCGAGTGACATGATCAAAACGCGAATGACGAAATCCGAATGACGAAACCAAGACAGACACGACTGAGCGAAACTCCCTGTTTCGTCATTCGGATTTCGGATTTCGTCATTCGCTCGACCGCCAACGCTATACGTCGAGGTTCTTCACCTCGAGCGCATGGTCTTCGATGAACTGCCGCCGACGCTCGACGTCTTCACCCATGAGCACGCTGAACAGTCGCTCGGCCTCGGCCGCCTCCAGCAGCGTGACGCGGAGCAGCGTGCGGACGGCGGGGTTCAAGGTGGTGTCCCAAAGCTGGTCGGCGTTCATTTCGCCCAGGCCTTTGAACCGCTTGATCTCGATCCCGCCACCTTTTTTCACCAGGCGGTGGATTTCCGGCACGATCTGCCCGACGCCGGCCACTTCATGCAGCGTGGTTTCGATGAGTAGGCCGTAGCGGGTGCGGAGCTTTTCGCCGCTGACGGATTCTTCCTGGGTGAGGAAGTAGTCGTCGATGCTGACGCCGAACTCGTCGAGCTGCTTGAACACCCGCTCCAGGTCGCGGACTTCGTGCAGCTCCTGGTTCTTCTGTAGCCGACGCATTTTGTCTTCGCGCGGATCTTTCGGCTTTACTTCCGGCTTGGGGTTTCGCCCATTCTTGGGCGGCTCGGCGGCGGCGATCTCGGCAGCCGCCGCGGCTGCTGCGGCCGCCACAGCCTGCGCCGCCGCGGCGGCTTCCATCTCCGCCTGAGTCGGCACCAGCTTTTCGCTGAGCAGGAACTGGTCCCGCGCGTCCATGGTGTGGAAGAAGGTGTCCTTGCCATCGGCCACGACGCGATACATCGGCAACTTGCCGTCTTCTCTTCGGCCCAGGAAGTCGGCGAAGTCGATGCCCCGGCGCTGGACGATGCGGATCAGGTCTTCCTGCTTGTTCAGCAGCTCAACCACCCGCCGAAGCTCCGCCCCGTCGATCGAGCGAATCTCTACGCCGGTGTCAATGTCGCGGATGACGAGCTTGGTTCCATCAATGCCCAGATCGGTCAGCGTCTGCTTCATGACGCGGTCGTTCAGCACGTAGTCGTGCTTCTTCCGCCGGGTCACCTGATAGAGCGGCGGCTGCGCCACATACACCCGCCCGGCGCGGATCAGCTCCGGCATATGGCGGAAGAAGAACGTCAGCAGCAGCGTGCGAATGTGCGAGCCGTCGACGTCGGCGTCGGTCATGATGACGATCTTGCCGTACCGGCGTTCCTTCAAGCTGAAATCGGCACCGATGCCGCAGCCGAGCGCGGAAATGATGGTGCGAATTTCCTCGTGCCCGAGCATCTTCACGATCGTCGCCTTCTCCACGTTCAGCAGCTTGCCCCGCAGCGCCAAAATGGCCTGCACGTTGGAATCGCGGCCCTGCTTCGACGTCCCGGCGGCCGAGTCGCCTTCGACCAGGAAGATCTCGGTGTCTTCGTTGCTCTTGCTCCGGCAGTCGGCCAGCTTGCCCGGCAGGCTGCCGCCATTGAGCGTGCTCTTTCGGCGGATGAGCTCCCGCGCTTTCTTCGCCGCCTCTCGCGCCTCGGCCGCCTGCAGCCCCTTTTCAATCAGCACCTTGGCTTCCTTGGGGTGTTCCTCAAGATACTGACCCAGCTTCTCGTTCATCGCCTGCTGGACGAAGGTTTCGACCTCGGTGTTCAGCAGTTTGTCCTTCGTCTGGCTCTCGAAGCTAGGCTCTGGCAGCTTGACACTGATGATCGCGACGAGGCCTTCGCGCAGGTCGTCGCCGGTCGGCCGCATGTCGCCTTTGAGGAGCTTTTCTCGCTCGGCGTAGCGGTTGATGGTGCCGGTGAGCGCGGTTTTGAAGCCCGAGAGATGGGTGCCGCCGTCGTGATTGTTGATGTTGTTCGCGAAGGCCAGGATCGTTTCGTTGTAGCTGTCGCTGTACTGCATCGCGATATCGACGACCAGCCGATTCGTCGGGTCTTCCTTGCGGAAGGAGATGATGTCGTGCAGCGTGTTCTTCCCCTCGTTCACATGCGCGACATATTCCCGCAACCCGTCGTTGTAGAGGAAGACATCCCGGCGGTTCACCCGCTCGTCTTCGAAGATGATCTCAACGCCGCTGTTGAGGTAGGCCAACTCGCGTAACCGCCCGGCGAGAGTTTCATAGACGAAGTTGGTGTCGGGGAAGAGCGTGGAATCGGGCTTGAAGGTGACCTTGGTGCCGGTTTTGTCGGTCGGGCCGATCACGCGGAGATCGCTGCTTTTTCGGCCGCGCGCAAACTCCAGGTGGTGGATCTTGCCGTCTTTACTGACTTCGACTTCGAGCCATTCGGAGACGAAATTGACGACCGATGCACCCACGCCGTGCAGGCCGCCTGAGGTTTGGTAGGCCGAGTCTTCGTCATGCTCAAACTTGCCGCCAGCGCCAAGGGTATCAAAGACCAGCTCGACAGCCGGCCGGCCTTCCTTGATGTGCATATCGACGGGAATGCCCCGCCCGTCATCGACGACCTCACACGAGCCGTCGGCGTTGATCTTGACGAAGACATGCTTGGCGAAGCCGGCGAGCGCCTCGTCGATGGAATTATCGACGATCTCGTAGACCAGGTGATGCAGCCCGCGGGCGTTGTACCCGCCAATGTACATGCCGGGGCGTTTGCGGACGTGCTCGACGTTGTCGAGGGCTTGGATTTGCGAAGCGCCGTACTTGTCTTCCGCCGGGGGGGGCGAGGATTCAGCCATGTTCGATCAACTCCTGAGGGGACCGGCGGAGAAAGTCGCCGAGCACCTGATTGCATCCGTGCCCAAAGGCGTCCGAGGGGGTCAAGATCAGTTGCATTGGGCTTGGTCAACAAGCCCAGCCGAACCGCATTTCGGCCCGCCGATTCGACCAGTTTTTCACTCCGATGCCAGCCCGCAAACGGGCCTCGCTGGATGGGTCGGAAACGCACAATTTCGTGACAGGGATATTATGGCGATTTTCGGGCCAAAGGCCACTGCCGCAAGAAGGAATCGAGAGCGAATTCCGGCTGGATTTTCGGCTGCATGATCTCCCACTCTTGTCTGGGCCGGCGTCTTGCTCACGATCTTTAGCCCCATCCTGCGTTGGCGGAAAAGGGCAACACCCAGGCCGGCAATGACCCAACTGACAATCAGACCGCCGATCGCGAATCGGTCCATCGTATGACGTCTGCACCACAACCGGCTCCAGCGACATCGCCGATCCGATCTTTCGCGATTTTTGTCCTGTTCGTCCTGACTCCATACCTTGGCTAAGATACCCCCCGTGCTGCCTTCCTCCGACTCTTACGACGTAGCCATCATCGGCGGCGCATTCTCCGGCGCGGCGACCGCCATCCTCCTGCTCCGCGAAAAACCCTCCCTCCGCATCCTCATCGTCGAAAAACAGGACACCTTCGACCAGAAAGTCGGGGAAGCCACCACCGAAATGTCGGCGATGTTCCTCACCCGGGTGAGGAACATCGCC
>JBBRIN010000437.1:0-4209 GCA_038221115.1 Tepidisphaerales bacterium | reverse complement strand
ACGCCCTGGCCCAGGTAGTTCGTATCGTGAAAGCTGGTCATGCCTTCGACTTCCAGCACACTCCAGCCCAGCAACATCGCCAGGCCGCGCAGCAGATCGACGCCGGTGATCATCGCCGCACGCGCAACGCCGAAGCGTTCGACAAACTTCGGCATGTCCGGTGCGTGCCCCTGGCCCCATAGCCACACTTGCGTCGCCGGGTTCAGGCCGGTCTCGCGCCGCATCTGGTTGATGGGGTGGTCGTCAAACAGCTCGCGCGAGCGGCTGATGATGTCGCGAAGGGTCTCACTGCCTTTCCCCTTGGGCAGATACTTCTCGGCCACCTCCTCGGGAATCTCATGCGGCGGCTTCGTCTGCACGTTAAAGTCCTCGTGCCCGCGGTACACCATCAGGTTCCGATAGCTGACGCCGGTGTGAAACTCGAACCCCGCCAGATTCAGCGAACGTGACAGGTCGCCGATCAACTTCTGCGCCTCGGCATTGGTGATGCCACCGGCCGAGTGATCCTTCATGATGCCGTCGACGACGGTGACGAGGTTGCACCGAAAGACCCAGTCCGTGGCCGACAATGGAATCTGCTGCGCGGCGGCCTCCAACGGCGCGCGACCGGTGTGATACACCTTGGGGTCGTACCCGAGCAGGCACATGGTCGCCACATCGCTGCCGCTCTCAAATCCATCCGGCACGGTCCGCGCCGTCCCCTGCCGCCCCTCCATGGCAATGCGATCCATGTTCGGCGTGCGTGCCGCTTCCAGCGGCGTCTTACCGCCAAGTTCGGCCAAAGGTTCATCCGCAGCGCCGTCGGGAATAATGATCGCGTATTTCATCGTGAGCCGAATGTATCGGCAGCGGTACTCGGATGCACGTTATCGGACCATGCTGTCAAACCGCCCCGCGTCTCAACCGTTTCATGCAGCATTCCTTCCCCACTCTTGCAATGCAATTTTATCGTGCAGGATCGTCTAAGATTTGCCTCTTGCAGCTTTTCCATGGCTGAGCCCACAATGGCCGCCAACATGGAACACACACGTCGCGCTCTGGCGTCAGGATGTGAAGCGCCTCTACGCGTTGGGCGCTTTCTGACAATCTGCACGACACTGCTGCTGACCTCGTTCGCGTTCGCCCACGAGACTGATCAGCACACCGTCCCCGCCGGCCGCGAGTTCGCCGAGATGGGGCCCGTCATCAATCGCTGGTTTTACACTAATATCTCCAGGGGTGTTGACGCCGCGAACGCTGAGATCAAATCCGCAATTGAATCGCATCAGAGCGAGTCGGCAATACATGCTCTTCAGTCCGGTCCCCAACTTGCGCATAAGGTCAATAAAGCTTTCCCATGGGCGATGGATGTTATCGAGGGCTGGGATAACGACCTGATGACGCCGGCGATGATGGGGCGCTTCCCCGGCTATGTCACGGGGTACAAGCACCAGTTCGTCAACATCTACCAGCACACGCACGCGATCATCGACCCGCGCCAGTTCTTTCGCATCTGGCTCGGACGCACGCTCAAGGTTTATGGCCACTACATCGGCACCGACAAGCTCGGGCATCTCACCGATAACGGCATGAACCTTTACAACACATACCTCAAGGCAAAAGACGCCGGCGAGTCAGACGAGAAGGCCGTCGCCGCCGCCATACGTCTCAGCACCGACGACCGTCTCTTCGGCGAAAAGGGTATGGTGGGCTACGGCTCGGCCGGCGACTACTCCAACGGTGACCTCATCTCCAACTACATCGGGCTCCTCTTCTACCGAAATCTCTACGAACCGGTCTCTCTGAAGGGCAGTCAGCAACCAGCCCTCGTCGCGCGCGATGGCTCGTACTGGCAGCTCGCGCCGCACGTTCGGCCCGACAGCGACTTCATGGAAGTCTATTTTGACGACGGCCTGGATGAAGCCCTGAATCCCGGTCACTTCGAGGCGGGCATGCGGAACGCGCTGCGCACGGCGGTGCGCGAGCGACGCGAGATCATTCTCGAGCACTACCGCGACGAGCATGGCTGTCGCCGAGCGCGTCCGTGGTTTGACCACAAGCTTGAGGAGATGAAGACGTACTACGGCGCGTACTACGGGCACTTTGGCCCCTATGACCAGCTCGTCAGCATCCCCAACACGCTGTTCCCGGCGATCGACGAAAAGGGAAATGCCAATACACCGAACCAGTATGGCGAAACACCCCTGCACGCCGCGGCCGCCAATGGCGACGCCGCCGCGATCCGCCGGTTGCTTGCCCGCAGCGCCAACGTGGCGCCCCAGCTTCGTACCAACGAATCCTACAATAGCGACTGGGGCAGCACCCCGCTTCACTTTGCGGCTGCCAGCGGCAACCGAGAGGCGGTGCAACTGCTCCTTTCTGCCGGCGCTGATGTGAATGCTCGAAATGACAAGGGCGGAACGCCGCTGCACCGAGCGGTGAAATTTCCCGACATCGCCCAACTGTTGCTCGAGCGGGGCGCACGCGTCGAGATCGCCGACGGTTGCGGCCGCACCGCCCTTCACTGGTGCGCGAACGACAGCGACGACTGCCGCGCGGTCGCGGCGCTATTGATCGATCGCGGCGCGGCCGTCGCTGCGAAGGATCGGGATGGCCGCACGCCGCTACACCTTGCCGCCGCCTGCGGGCGCGACCCAGTCGCCGCCATGTTGCTCGCCGCCCATGCGGAGGTGAATGCGCCCGACTTGTTTGGAGCGACACCGCTCCACCTGGCCGCTGCGCAGCGTCGATCTGCCGTACTGGAGACTCTGGCTCGGGCCGGCGCCAACGCCAATGCCGCCGATGCCTTCGGCGGTACCCCGCTCCACGCGGCCGCCCGCGTCGGTTCGCAGGAGAACGTTGCCGTGCTTCTGCGTTCTGGCGGGTCGAGGGTGGTGGTCAACAGCTATGGCCGCACGCCCGAAGCGGTAGCGCGCGCAACCAAGTTCCCGGCGGTCGCCGCCATGCTCATGCCAGCCGCGCCGACCGGCGCGCAGCCTGCGGCCACGCGCGCGACGCCGCCCATGGCGCCACAGCCGGCGAGCACCAATCTCCCACGTCAATAGAGAAAGACGCCGTAGATGCACTTCCGCCTCAATTGCCGTCTCATCGCGCCCTGCGTGGCCGTCTCGTTGCTCGTGTTCACCGGCTGTGCGTCCTCGCCTTCCCAAAGTGTCTCCCTCCCCGTCTGGCAAAAGGCTGTCGAGCAATATGTTCGCGAGACCGGCCAGGGCGACCCCAGCGCCCTTCGCGACGTCACTCTTCCCGATGGCCGCCACGGCTTTGCCGTCCTGGGCGATCCCATCGTCAAAAACTCCACCGATGCCGCCGGCGTCCTTCTCGCTCATCGGCCACTCAATGGCAGGCTCGCTTTCATCTACCTGGTCGGCGTCGTGGAGCGCGGCAAGGTCGCCGATGTGCGCCTCGCAATCCTGACTGCCGATCCGCAGCCGAAGGACACCGGCTTCCATTGGGCGATTGGCCCCGCAAACAAAGCCGCCTTTCAGGCCTACGAGAACTACAAAGTGAACCTCCGGAAACAGCGTTTCCCGGGCCGTTCGGATGCTCCTGCTGACTATCTCACCTTCCCATCGCCGGAAGACGCGTTCGCACTGGACGTGAGCGCGATGCAAGTTACAGCTACGCATGCAGCATCCGGGGCGAAGTGGGTGCTTCCGCATACACACACGCCATAGCCTGATGAGCCCGCCATCTTCTGTCAGGCACTGGAAAGAATTATTTCAAATTTACAAGGTTTCGATTGCATCACGCCGATGCATTGGGCAGCATCCCGACGCGCGTCCCGTGGAGCGGGCGCAGGGCTTGCCGTCGACATTCCGTGCCCTCCTTGTGGCGCGCAGAATTCACGCGGGTTTACTTCATTGAGACTGCGCATGATCCCTTCCAACCGCTGGATGGCACGGTTCTCGTTCTACAATCTGATCAAGCTCATGCTGGCGGGCCTCGCGACTTGCGCGGTTGCGCCCGACCGGTCTTTTGCCGATGCGGGCGCGATGCCCAACTCGCTCGCCACGCTCAGGGTCATGACGCTCAACATGGAGCATCACGACCGTCCCGAGGAGCTGCGCGCGATGGCCGATCACCTTCGGACGGATCTCCCGAAGCTCCCCGAGTTCATCCTCTGCCAGGAGGTCTGGTTCAGCCGCCACCTCACGAAGGCCGATCCCGAGCCCAACACTGCCGCCGTCTTCGCCAAATACCTGGGCTACT
>JBBRIN010000436.1:0-4216 GCA_038221115.1 Tepidisphaerales bacterium | reverse complement strand
CTCAAACGTTCGAAGTGGGGACGGTGCTCATCTCAAATTTTCAACTTTCAAATCTGAAACTACTAAATCTGACGATGCAGGCTCGCAAACTGATTGCGTTCGGATATTTGAGCATTCGAATTTGATTCGTCATTCGAATTTGGTCATTCGAACTTTGCGATTTCTCCCGGCTTCCGCGCCCTTCTCCAACTTTCCAACGTTGGCACCCTCCCACTTATCCCGCTACCGTGCAGGGAGTGTTTATCCAACGGTTTCAACGGGTTCGCCACACCTTCGATCGATTGAGTCAGATTTTGCGTCCAGAGACCGAGATCGGCGACGACGGCGGCATGGATTCGCTGGCCGACGAGAGGCCGCTGCGCGCCGAGCTCTTCAGCGTCAACCAACTCGAACAGCACGCCAAATCGATGGCAGGCTGGCACGAGGTCGGGTCGGTTAAGGCCGGGCGAGGGGCGGACAAGCTGCTCCCCCGGCTTCGGGCCAATGAGCGCGTGCTGCGCGACGCGTATGAAGTCGTCACCGACGCCGTCAAAAAAGGCAGACGGATCACCCCCGCCGCCGAATGGTTCCTCGACAACTATCACCTCATCGAAGAGCAAATCCGGACCGCCAGGCGGCATTTGCCGCGCGGGTATAGCCGGGAGCTTCCTCGGCTGACCAATGGCGACTCCGCCGGGCTGCCTCGGGTCTATGGCATCGCGTTGGAATTGATCTCACATGCCGACGGGCGGGTGGACGCCGACAGCCTGCGGGCATTCGTCATCGCCTATCAGTCCGTGCAACCACTGCTGCTGGGGGAACTCTGGGCGATTCCGATCATGCTTCGGCTGGCGCTGCTGGAGAACCTTCGGCGGGTGGCGTTTCACGTCATGACCGCCCGCCGAGAGCGCGAGCGGGCGGAAAACTGGGTAGAGCAGATGTTGGAGGTGTCTTCGAAGACGCCTGCCAATGTGGTGCTGGTGTTGGCGGACATGGTTCGCGAAAACCCGCCGCTGACCAACGCGTTCGTCAGCGAGTTCGCCAGCCGACTGCAAGGCCAAGGCCCGGCGATGGTCTTCGCCGTCACCTGGATGGAGCAACGGCTCGCTGAGCAGGGCCAGACGATCGAACACGTCTACCAGCAGGCGAGCCAGGGCCAGGCGGGGCATCAGGTTTCGATCGGCAACAGCATCGGCAGCCTCCGGTTTCTCGGAGCGGCCGACTGGCGGGATTTTGTCGAAGCGATGAGCGTGGTCGAGCACGCTCTGCTGGCCGACCCTGCCGGCGTCTATCCGGCGATGGACTTCGCGACGCGCGACGAATACCGCCATGCGATCGAGCAGATCGCCAAGCGCGGCCGGCTTTCGGAAGAAGAGGTCGCCCGTAAGACGATTGAACTGGCGGCGAATCGGGAATTGACGACCCAGGTGGATTCCAAGGGAATCGCCAGGGTCGATCCCCCGGCACTCGCCGGCCGGCGGGCACACGTCGGCTACTATCTGATCGATCGCGGCCGACGATCGCTGGAGCGCGCCGCCGAGGTTCGGCTGACGCCGTCCATGCTGCTGAGGCGGTTCGCCGAGCACTTCTCGCTCGCGTCTTACCTCTACCCAGTCGCGCTCGTCACGATCGCCGTGGTCAGCCTGGTGCTCTGGTGGACCTACAACAGCCTTGGCGTCCTGCCGGCAGGGCTGACGCTTCTGGGTGTGCCTCTGGCGATCGCCGGCAGCCAACTCGCCGTCGCCCTTCTGAACTGGGTCAGCACCAAGTTCATTAAGCCGAGCGTTCTGCCCAGGATGGACTTCGTCAAAGGAATCCCGGCGGATCACCGGACGATCGTCGCCGTCCCGACGATGCTGACAAGTGAACAGGACGTCGACGACCTACTGGAAGCACTGGAAGTGCGGTATCTGGCGAATCGAGACGAGAATCTCTCCTTCTCGCTTTTAACCGACTACCGCGACGCCGCCTCCGAGACCACTTCGGCCGACGACGGTTTACTCAAGCGAGCCAAGGACGGAATCAATCGGCTCAACGCCCGTTACCTCTCGACGACGACCATCGAACTCGACGAACCACCAGGCCGATCGAACATCGACGGCGACTTCCTGACACTCAGCGACGATCTGCCCCCCATGACGACGGTCGGGGTTGCGGCCTGTCGCGGCTGCTTCTACCTCTTCCACCGCGCCCGTCGATGGAACGCCGAGGAAGGCGTCTGGATGGGCTGGGAAAGGAAGCGCGGCAAGCTCGAGCAGTTCAACGCCGCGTTACGCGGGGACCGGTCGGCATTCCACACCATCATCGGCCCGTGCGGCGACGCCGATCTCCCCGCCGGCGTCAAATATGTCATCACGCTCGACAGCGACACGCAGCTTCCGCGTGATTCCGCCCGGGAACTGGCCGGCATGCTGGCTCATCCGCTGAATCGGCCCTACTTCGATCCTAAACTGGGCCGGGTGACCGATGGCTACAGCATTCTCCAGCCGCGGGTCGGGATCAATATCCCCAGCGCCGGCCGATCTCGGTACGCGTTGCTCTTCGCGGGCGATGCAGGAATTGACCCGTACACCCGCGCCGTTTCCGACGTCTACCAGGATCTCTTCCGCTAAGGGTCTTTCATCGGCAAAGGGATCTACGACGTCGATGCGCTCCAACAGGCGATCGCAGGCCGCTTCCCCGAAAACCGCATTCTCAGCCACGATTTGCTTGAAGGCGCGTACGCCCGCTCCGGGCTTGTCAGCGATGTGATGCTGTTCGAGGATTTTCCGTCGGCCTATCCTGCCGACATCAGCCGGCAGTATCGCTGGATTCGAGGCGACTGGCAGATCGCGCCCTGGATCCTGCCGAGCATTTCCAGCCCGCGCGCCAACACCTCCGACACGGCCAATCCGCTTTCGGGGCTTTCGCGATGGAAGATCTTCGACAACATTCGGCGAAGTTTGGTCCCCATCGCCCTGCTGCTTCTGCTGATCACCGGATGGTTTCTGCCCGGCGGAGCGCTTTTCTACACCCTTTTCGTCATCGGTATTCTCGTGCTGCCAGCCCTGCTGACGGCGGCGGCCGACCTGGCCCGCCAGCCGGCGGACATGGGCCTAAATCAGCACAGCCGACTGGTCGGAAGGGCCTTTCTTCGCGAACTCTACCGGCAAGCATTCTCGCTTGGCACGCTGCCGTACGAGGCCCTGATCAGCATTGATGCGATCGTCCGGACGACCTATCGCGTCGCGTTTTCCGGCCAAAAGCTCCTGGAATGGCGAACCGCCAGCGACGCCCAGCGAAACGCCCGCGTCACGCTGCTCGGGTTCTATTCGTCGATGTGGATCGTGCCGACGACGGCGGAACTGGCGATTTTGACGCTGGGCTTCATCCGCCCGCAGGCCCTGATCGTCGCGTCGCCAATCCTCATCTGGTGGTTCCTGTCGCCGGCGATGGCGTGGTGGCTCAGCCGCGAGCTTCGCCCCGCCGCCCCGCGGCTTTCGGAAGAGGACTACTCGTTTCTTCGGACCGTCGCGCGGCGAACCTGGAGGTTCTTCGAAACCTTCGTCGGCCCGGCCGACAACCACCTGCCGCCCGACAACTTCCAGGAAATGCCGCCCAACGGCACGGCCCATCGCACCTCGCCGACCAACATCGGCCTGGCTTTACTGTCGAACCTGGCGGCGTATGACTTCGGCTACATCACCGCCGGCGAAGTCATGGGGCGAACGCTGCGCACCCTCGGCGCGGTCGACCGCCTGCAGCGCTACCGCGGCCATTTGTTTAACTGGTACGACACCCAAACCCTCGAACCGCTTCGCCCGCTCTATGTCTCGGCCGTCGATAGCGGCAACCTCGCCGGGCATCTGCTCACCCTGACGGCGGGACTCAACGGCTTGGCCGACCAGAAGATCTTCCGCCCCCCCATCTTTGCCGGACTGACCGAAACGCTCGATGTCCTGAACGACGAAGCCCACGGCGGCCCCGCCGGCTCACATACCTCCGCAACGACTCCTTCCTTGCCCGGCGTTTTTGGAACGGAATTGGCGGAGGTGCTTCAGCGGATGGCTCGTTTGCGCGGCCACCTGAAGATCGTCCCGCGCACGCTGGCCGAGGCCTCACTCGTCCTGCAACGCATCGCGGCGGCGGCCGGCGACCTGGTCAGCGCATCCAACGGCCGGGCGGGCTCTGAAGCAAAATGGTGGGCCCGCGCCTTTGAAGATCAGGCCCGATACGCCCTCGACGAACTCAAGCACCA
>JBBRIN010000435.1:0-4223 GCA_038221115.1 Tepidisphaerales bacterium | reverse complement strand
GGTAACGCGGGTTCTTCGTCGCCTTGCCGTCGACGATCCGCGGCTGGTCGGACGCCACCGTCACCGGTGCGCCCGCCGCGGCCGCCTCGCTGAGCATGTGCCGCATCGGGGCGCTGAAACGATCGAACTCGGTCACCCGCGCGACGATCTGCTTGACCTGGGCGCCGGTCAATGGCTCGAAGTTGGAGATGAAGTTGTCGCGCCGAGCGAGGTCCCATTCGGCCTGCTGATCGAAGCCGCGATGAATCGCCTCGTCGGGCCGTTGAAACAGGCGGTATTCGCAGTTGATGGCAAACTTGAAGCTGTATTCGCATCCGCGCTCATCGGGCAGCAGGTTGAGATGGGGACGCTCGGCGCGGGTCAGATGCGCCAACTGCTTGCCGGGCACGACGACCGATGCGCTGATGTCGTCTTCGGTCTGCACCTTGGCGGCGGGGAAGAAATCCTGACGCACCTTGAACGTGCGCCACGCGCCCTGCGGGCCGTCGAACCCAACGCGAAGGTAGGTGCCGACGAGCTTGCGGTCGTGCAGCTTCAGCTCGTTGCCCGGCGTGCCGTTGACGACGTCGAGGTTAAAATGCTTCCGCCAATCGACGCCCCATTCGGGCTTGTAAAACCGCTTGATGATGAAGACGACCGGGTAGATGTAGCTGGGAATGGACTCGAGCCAGGCGTTGTAGCCTTCGGTGAACTCGCTGCTGGGGGTCAGCAGCTTGATGACGCTGCCCAGCGAGCGCGCCGGGCTGAGGATGGCGCGGCTTTCGCGCTTGGCGTAATCTGGCTTTTCTTTTGCCTCCGACTTCCAGCGCGCCGAATAGTCCTTGCGAAACATCTCGTCGATCAGGTCGAAATCCTTCTTCGGGTCGGCGACGAAAATCGGGCCATACAGCATGTAATCGTTCAGCGACTTGCTGATCTCGCTTTTGCCGCCGCCGCTGACGGTAGACGGCTTGTGGCAAAAAGTGCCTTCACCGAGCGAGCCGACGATGCGCCAACTGGGAGCGCCGGGGTGCTTGTCGATGCGCATCTTGAACCCGGAGGGCGTCATGTAGACCTTGCCGGGCTCCAAAGTCATGGCCTGCTCGCGCCCGTCGTGGGTCCACCAGACCTGCTGGCGGGCAACGCTGGCTCGCGCCTCTTCGGGAATGTAGACCAGGTTTGGGTGCAGGCGGTCGATGCCGTAGCCTTCGGGCTGCACGTGCATGTATGAGCCGTAGTCGCGGACGACGTCGGCGAACGTGCGGCCGTTCATGCGGCGGCTGTCGCTCTGGTACTCGTTGCCGAAGCTGTAGCTGGCGAAGGCGAGCGCGCCGCCGGCGTGTTCCTCCTCAACGCTTCCGTAAAGATTGGCGGCGAAGCTGATCTGCGTTTTTACTTCCTTTTTGCAATAGCCGTAATAATTGTCCGCCAGAAGCGTGACGATGATGCCGGCTTCGGTGCGGCAGGTCAGCTTAAACGGCGTGCCGTCGTTGTATTTTTCGGCGGCCTCGCGCCAGCACATGCCGTCGCGCTTTTGCCGCTCGGTCGCCTCAAGCCAGTTGGGCAGGCCGAGCTCCTTTTTCGTGACCTGGACCAGATGCGGCGCGAGGATGACGCAGCCGGTGTGTCCGGTCCAATGCTCGACGTAGAGGCCGGCGTCGTTCTCGGGAAGGAAGGGGTTGCCGGCGTTGCCGAAGATCGATTCGACGAAATCGAGATTGCTGACGAGGCTGCCTGGGGCGAAGAAGCGCACTTCCATCGACTTGGCGGCGCAGACGCCGGTCACCTCGGGGCAGACGGTGGGACGCAGCAGCAACGAGACGAAGGTGCGAGCGGGCTGCGGGTGATGGGCAGTGAACGGCAGCGCCATCATTTCGGCCGGGGCTTCCCAGGCGCGGCGAAACAACTCCGCGAAGACCGCCTTGGGCACCGATTTTTTATCGTTGGGCACGGCGAGCCCGCCCTCGGCGATGTGAAACGTTCCCTGAGTGGTACGCCGATCGCTGCGCGGGTTGTGGAGGACGCCGTTGAAGACGCGGTAGGATTTTAGGAGCGAATTGGAGAATTCGTGACCGCTGTCCGGCAACGACAGCTCGCGACCGATGCCGTGACGGGCAAGGACGAACGTGTAGCCCGGGAGCCTGGGGCGCCAGGGTAATTTCAGATCGGCAAAATGCTCGGCTAGAAAAGCCTCGATGCGGGCATCGGCGGGGCAGCGATGCTCGCGCAGCGTGCGCGCCATTTCGCGATAGTTTTGCAGCAAGCCGCTGGCAACCTCCTGGAGCTCGCCCGTCGCGTCGCTCGCTGCTACCAGGCCGTCTGCGACCAATTGCAGGCTGATGCGCTTCAGCAACTTCTCGCGGCGCTCGGCGCTGTGGGCGCCATTACCTGTTGCGTGGAAACCCAGGGCCGTCGTCAGATCGATCGGTGCCGAACTCATAACCGCTTTCCGACCGGGCGCAGCAAGACCACCTATAAGTGGTCGGCGATGCATCTGGTCCATTTCATTTAAACATGTGCGTCGTGCGGGAGGTTATTTCTGGTCGATGTCTTTGTAGCCTATCAACCGGAGCGACTTTGCTTTTACCGCGGCGTTCACGCGCTCGCTGGTGAGCGTGGCGGTGATTGCGGCGCGGTCCGCGCCAACGCGGTAGTTGCCGAGGTGACCGAAGGCCTGGAGTTCGGGAGTATCCAGGCCGGGATGTTCGACCAAGACGTAGGTGCCGGCCTTCAGGCCCTCGAGCAACTGAACCAACCGCCCCTCGCGCGCTTCGGGGGCGACGTTTCCGACATTGCCCGCGGGCTTTACGCCATCCCCTTCGAAACGGAGACTGTATTCCTTGGCCAACTTGATCGTCAGCGCCTTCAGCTCGGCGGTAGACGTCGCGGCGCCCATGTGCGACGAGACGTGACTGACGCGGCCTGGCAGGTGGCGCTTTAACATCTCGATCTGGGCGCGCAACTCGGCCTCCACCTCCTCCGGTTTTGGCTTCGCCTGAAGGAACCCGGTGTTCGGCGGGAAATCCTTCCTCTGGCTCGTTGCGGGGAAGAAATAACCGTCTTCGTCGACCAGGGTCGCGCCGCGGGTCAATGGTCGCCACTTGCAGCGTTCCCATTCGCTGGTGAGACAAAGGTGAACGCCGACATCGACGCCCGGATTCTCGCGAATCATCCGCACGGCATCCAGGAACCATGGCCCGGGAGCGATCACTTCGACGGAGCGCACGATCCCGTCGCGATAGCTCTTGATGCAGGCTTCGTTGATGGACTGAGCCGCGCCCATGTCGTCGCCCCGGACGATCAGGCGCACGGGCTCGTCCGCGCGTACACCGATGGTAAAGGCAAGCAATAGAACGATGGTCAGTGCGCGGATTCTCATCGCCGCAATCCTACCAAGGATCGCGATTGCGGCGAGGCAAGCTTATTTCTTTGTCCACTTCAAGGATTTCACCAACGCGTCGTACGCGGCTTTTAGCTTCGGCTCATCCTCGACGAGGCTCGTCACGCGCAAAATGTACACGCGATCGCGATGCACGAGCAGCAGAGCCGAGTCCACGTACTCTTTGCCGTCCTGCTTCCAGGTCACGCGGATTTTCCGCGCCTTGGCGCCGTCGATGCTGGGCGTCTCTTCCTTGATCTGGATCTGCCCGTGTGCTTTTTTCAGGTCGTCGACATACCCGTTCTTGACCATGCCGATGGGGATCATTCCAAGCACGTGCCCAGGCAGATCCGGCACGTCCAGGGTGAGCTCCGCCGGGGCGCCGTCGGCGTTGCCGGAGGGGACGAGCAGCAGCTCATAATCGTTGCTGTCCTTTTTCACCCAGCCGGTTGGCCATTCGAGGGCGATGCCCAGTTTTTCGTTGGAGTATTTGCCCCCGCTGGGAGCGGGCTCGCTGGTGGCGGCAGCCATCGTGGAATGAAGGGGCGCGCCGGTGGTGACGGGGATGCTCGCCCGCAGGCCGGCTGGGTCCACCGGCCGCTTAGCGTGGCACGCGGCCACGGCGATTCCGACGGCACATGCCAAAGCCAACAACGATGGAGTCGACTTCATGCCCACGATCATACCGCATCGCCTCAGCCCACCCCCTTCGGCAGACGCAGTGTCGCCACGTCCAATGGTCAACGCAATGAGATTCCGGGGAAATGGCAGAATGGGCAACCATGTTGCCGCGCCTGGTGAGTAACGCCGCGGCACGCGCCGAGGGCGTCATGCTACGGAGACCCGCCATCTTCATACTCGGTGT
>JBBRIN010000434.1:0-4232 GCA_038221115.1 Tepidisphaerales bacterium | reverse complement strand
GCTGCCGGACCCGTTCTTCGTGCTGGCGACGCAAAACCCAATCGAGCAGGAGGGGACGTATCCGCTGCCTGAGGCGCAGCTCGACCGGTTCCTGATGAAGGTGTACATCCATTACCCGGATCTGGATGAAGAGAAGCAGATCTACCGGCTGACGACGACGGGGAGTTTTACCGAGCCGACGGCGGTGGTGGGGCGCGAGGAGATGCTGGAGCTTCAGCGCATCGTGCGGCGGGTGCCGGTTTCGGATTACATCGTGAACTATGTGGCGCAGCTGGTGCGGTCGACGCGGCACAATGATGCGCGGAGTCCGCAGTTTATTCGGGACTGGGTGCTGTGGGGTTGCGGGCCGCGCGGAGGTCAGTCGCTGATCTCAGCGGCGCAGGCGCGGGCGGCGCTGGATGGGCGGCCGGAGGTGGACGTTGAGGATATCCGGGCGCTGTCGGTGCCGGTGCTGAGGCATCGGCTGGTCTTGAATTATAACGCGGAATCGCAGGGGCAGACGCCGGAGACGGTCATTAAGAAGCTCATCGAGAGCGTTCCAACCCACGAGAGCGCGGGGCATGAGCGCGTCGAGCGAGTTCTCAGATGAATTGTCCACGAATATTCGTGTTCATTCGTGCGATTCGTGGATGAATCATGGCTGAAGAACCGAAGCCGAGCTCTTACCTGAACCCGACGATCCTGGCGCAGATCGCCAACCTGGGGTTGCGCGCGCAGCGGGTGATGGAGGGGGGGATCTCGGGGCTTCACCGGAGCCCGATGCATGGGGTGTCGGTGGAGTTTGCGGATTATCGGGAGTATTCGCCGGGGGATGACCTGAAGCGGTTGGATTGGCGGGCGTATGCGCGGTCGGACAAATTTTATATCAAGCGCTACGAAGAGGACACAAACCTGCGGGGGACAATTCTGCTCGATGCGAGCTTGAGCATGTCGTACGGGCGGAAGGGGATGACGAAGTTTCAGTATGCGGCGACCATCGCGGCGTCGCTGGCGGCGCTGTGCGTGAAGCAGCGCGACGCAGTGGGGTTGGCGGTGTTTGATGACGCGGAGCGGCATTTTCTTCGGCCGGTGGCGACGCAGGCGCAGTTGCACAAGATCCTGGACGTGCTGGAGAAGACCAAGCCGCAACGGACGACGGATCTGGGGGCGGTGATGCACAAGGTGTCGGAGCAGATCAAGAGCCGGGGGCTTGTGGTGATCATTTCGGATTTGCTGCTCGACCTGGACGTGTTCTATCAATCGCTGGGTCGTTTGCAGCATCAGGGGCATGAGATCATCGTGTTTCAGGTGCTGGACCCGGAGGAGATCGAGCTGCCATTTAAGGATTCGGTTCTGTTTAAGGATATTGAGGGGAATGAGGAGCTTTTTGCGGAGCCATGGGCGTTTCGCAAGGCTTATCAGGCGGCGATGGAGCGGTTTATCGATGAGGTGGCGCAGCGGTGCCGGAGCGGGGGAGTGGATCATGTGTTGCTGCGGACGAGCGATGACCTTGGGTATGCGCTGAGCCATTATCTGCACGGGAGGCAGAGGCAGGCGGTGACGAAACATGCGGGGAGGGTGGTGGCGTTTGATCGACAGCCGGCGGAGTGAAATCCAAAATTCAAAATTCAAAATCCAAACAAAATGCCGAATGGGGAAAATCAAAATCCGAAAGGTGGGTCGGGAGACGGACGGTTGCGAAAGGGGCCTAAGCCGTATGACTTGTCGGAGCGGTGTGCGCAGTTTGGAGAGGCAATCATCGCGTATGCGAAGAAGATGCCCGTGAATCAGGTCACGGCGCCGCTCATTACGCAGCTGGTGAAGGCTGGGTGCAGCGTTGGGGCAAATTTTGAGGAGGCGGACGATGGGGAGTCGCGTAAGGACTTCCATCACAAGGTCGGGATCTGTCGAAAGGAATCGCGAGAGACGAAGTTCTTTTTGAGAATGAGCGTCGCCGCGGTTCCGGCACTGAGGAATGATGCGGCGGAGCTATATCAGGAAGCGAAGGAGCTGAACCTGATCTTTGGATCGATGCGGAGAACGCAACCAAAGAAGCCAGAGCGGCCCTAAAGCAGGGTCGCGTATTCGGCATTCGCTTTTCGATTTTTCTTTGGATTTTGAATTTTGGTTTTTGGATTTATCCCGTGCCTTTCCTCTCCCCCATCCTCCTCCCCTTCCTCGCCCTCGCCAGCGTGCCGATCATCATTCATTTGCTGAATCGGCGGCGGTTCCTGCGCATCGACTGGGCGCCCATGAAGTATCTGAAGCTGACGATCAAGACGAATCGGCGGCGGTTGAGGATCGAGCAGTTGATCTTGCTGGCGCTGCGGACGCTGGCGATCATCATGTTGATTTTGGCGGTGGCGCGGCCGGTGTTGTCTTCGACGGGGTTGGGAGCGTGGCTGGGGGGGAGGACGCGGACGAGCCGGGTGCTGGTGATCGACGATTCGATGAGCATGGGGTATCAGGTCGATCGGCGGGCGGCGTCGGAATCGGCGCGGCAGGTGGCGTCGGAACTGGCGCGGAAGATTGGGGCGCAGGACAGCGTGACGGCGGTTGCGACGAGCCGATTGCGGCAGCCGCTGGTGCGCGAGGCGCATCTGGAGGATCCGAACCGGCTGCCGAAAGATATCGATCAACTTGGCGTGACCGACACTCGGACGGATTGGGGCGCGACGCTAAAAGTGGTGGATGAATACCTGGCGTCGGCGACGTTTCCGACGCGCGAGGTGACGATCGTCACCGATTTGCGAAAGAGCGGGTGGGGGAGTCAGGTGAGCGAGGTGACCAACCGGTGGGCGGGGCAGGGTGTGTCGCTGCGGGTGATCGATGTGGGGTCGCGGCTGACGGCGAACGTGGCGCTGGTGGGGCTGGAGCTGGAGAACCCGATCGTGTTGCCGGGCGGAGATGCGAAGCTGCGGGCGTCGATTCGGAATGACACGGCGGCGGCGATCGCGGGGGCGCAGGCGGTGTTGATGGTGGGGGATCAATCGCGGCCGGTAGTGCTGCCGGAGTTGGCGGCGGGGAAGGTGACGGAGGTGCCGATCACGATATCGGTGCAGAAGGCGGGGCAGGTGCCGATTCGGTTGACGTTGCCCAACGATGCGCTGCCTCAGGACAATGTGCGGTGGCTGGCGCTGAATGTGCGGCCGACGATTGATCTGTCGCTGGTGGACGGGGAGCCGAGCGCGGCGGCGTTTGAAGGGGCGGCGGATTTCCTGCAACTGGCGTTCAGCGTGGGAGCGGAGCCGTGGCGAGTGGATAAGCGGGCGGATTCGGAGTGGGCGGGGGGGCGGATGCCGTCGGCGGATGTGGCGGTGCTGGCGAACGTCTCATCGGTTGCGCCCGATCGCGTGGTGGCGCTGGAGCGAATGGTGGCGGATGGGATGGGGTTGATGATCTTCGCCGGTGAGCAGGTCGATCCGGTGTTGTACAACCAGCGGTTGTATCGCGATGGGATGGGGTTGCTGCCGGCGCGGTTGGATCGGCCGATCGATGGGCCGGTGACGGGGCTGGTGGTGGAGCAGTTGGAGCAGTCGCCGTTGGCGCCGCTGTCGAAGCTGGCGCCGGATGCGCTGGCGCGGATTCGGGTGCGGCGATTCATGGCGGCGGTGGTGCCGGCGGGGAACAAGTCGGAAAACGTGCGCGTGCTGGCGCGATGGAATGACCCTGAGGGGCACCCGGCGGTGATCGAGAAGCGGTTTGGCAAGGGGCGGGTCATCTTCTGGACGGTGAGCGCGAACAAGCAGTGGAGCGATTGGCCGATCGAGCCCACGTATGTGCTGGCGGTGCGGTCGGCGGCGAGCAGCATCGCGCGGGCCGAGCCGCAGCAGGATAACTTCGCTGCGGGGCAGCCGATTCAGTATGTGCTGGAAGAGGGGCAAGGCGCGACGGAGGCGAAGGTGACGACGCCGGGGCGGGAAGGGGCGGAGTTGGCGACGGTGGAGAAGCCCGCGAAGGGGCCGCCGGCGATTCGGGCGGTTCAGACGGCGCACGCGGGGCCGTACACGCTGACGTGGAAAGACCCGACGGGGCGGGCGCAGCAGCATTTGTTTTGTGCCAGCGCGGACAAGTCGGAGAGCGATCTGACGCCGCTGGGGGATGCGGAACTGTTTGGGATGCTGGGAAACTTGCGGCCGACGGTGGTGCATTATTCGAGCGGGCAGGGCTCGCTGGCGAGCCAGGGTAAGGAGATGTGGCGGACCTTCGCGATGGTGGTGTTGGCGCTGCTGGCGACGGAGACGGTGTTCGCG
>JBBRIN010000433.1:0-4249 GCA_038221115.1 Tepidisphaerales bacterium | reverse complement strand
CATGAGCGCCGTCCCCGGAACACTTCAAGCTCAATCCGTCGCCACCTTCTCGCTCAGCGCCGCGCCGGATCGAGTCTGGCGCAAGCTCCTGGGCAACCGCCGCGTCCAATGCGGCGGTGGCGGACTCCTCCTGATCCTGCTGCTGTGCCTCGGAACCCTTCCGTGGACGCGCCAGGCATCCACCAGCGCCTTGCAATTCAACCGCCAGCACGCCCAGTTTGTCCGCACTCCTCCATCCTGGGCCGCCAGACCTTCCGATGTCGAGCCGCAAACGTGGGACAAGCTTCAGACGGACCTGATCCCCTACCAGCGCGACGCGCGCATCGGCGCCATGTGGCGCTGGTTCGGCACCGACGGACAGGCCCGCAGCATGCTCGGCCGCTGCCTCTACGGCGGCGTCATCAGCCTCTCCATCGGCTTCGCCGCCGCCGCCATCTCCGTCTTCCTCGGCGTCAGCGTCGGACTCATCTCCGGCTATCGCGGCGGCTGGGTCGACGCCACTCTCATGCGCATCGTCGACATCCTCTACGGACTCCCCTACATCCTCCTCGTCATCCTCTTCCGCATCGCCTTCCAGGACAAGCTCGCCCCCCACATGGCCGACCCCAGCGACGCCAACATCATCGTCCTCTTCTCCGCCATCGGCCTCGTAAGCTGGCTTACGATGTCGCGCGTTGTGCGCGGCCAGGTCCTTTCCCTTCGAGGCCAGCCCTTCATCGAAGCCGCCCGCGCCGCCGGCCTTCCCGAAACGCGCATCTTCCTCCGCCACCTCCTCCCCAACCTCATCGGACCCATCATCGTCTACACCACCCTCACCATCCCCGCCGCAATCCTCCAGGAATCGTTCTTAAGCTTCCTCGGCGTCGGAATCCAACCGCCCAAACCAACCTGGGGATCGCTCGCCAGTGAAGGTCTCCCTTTCGCCCTCAACACCATCCATAGCGACTGGTGGCTCCTGCTCTTTCCGTGTACCCTCCTCGCCGTCGTCTTGCTCTGCCTCAACTTCCTCGGCGACGGCCTCCGCGACGTATTCGACCCGAGAAAAGAGACAGCAAAAATCTAAAGTTCCTCATGGGCGCGCCACATCCCGTTTCGCCGCGACGCGCAGCGGAGCGCTATCCAGAGCCATATTCAAGCGATCCCGAGCTGCGTTATGGAAAACAGGTTCACCGTCAAGGATTTCTTCCTCTTCCTGCTGCTGATCGTGCTGATCGGCGTCGTCGCCGTCGCGATGCTTCAGTTCGACCGCCAATGGACCGACATCCGCAAGGTTCGAGACAAACTCGACGAACAGGGTAAGGATCTGCGCGACCTCCAGCGCACCCTCGCCCGCGTCAGCATCGTGGGTACCGGCGGCGGTCCCGCCACCCTCCCCGGCACCGGCATCGCCTCCACCAACCCCGCCGACTACCCCAACGACCCCTTCGCCCGCACCAAGGCCGCCCAGGCCATGCCCGGCTACGCCGAAGGCGACTGGGTCGTCGACACCTCCATGGGCGGCATCGCCAAGCTCACCCCGTTCATCGCCTCAGACCTCTACGCCACCCGCGTGCAGGACTACGTCCTCGAGACCTTGCTCTCCCTCGACCAGCAATCGCTCGAATTCCGCCCCGCACTCGCCACCGCCCTCCCCAAGGTCGAGGACCACGTCGACGCCTACGAAAAGTTCGTCGCCGAGCAAACCAAGGCGGGTAAAAAGCTCGAGGAAATCCAGAAGGATCCAAACCTCCCGATTCCCGTCATCCTCACCTTCACCGTCCGATCCGACGCCCGCTTCTCCGACGGCCAACCCCTCACCCCTGAAGACTTCGTCTGGACCTTCAAATGGATCATGAACGAAAAGGTCGCCGCCCCCCGCGAGCGCTCCAGCTTCGAAAAAATCCGCAGCGTCGAGCGCCAGGGCGACCACGACCTCGTCTTCAAGTTCCGCGAGCCCTACTTCGACGTCATCACCCTTGCCGCATCGCTTCCGGCGCTGCCCAAACACTTTTACGAGAAACTGACCCCCGAAAAATACAACCAATCCGTCGGCCTCCTCATGGGCTCCGGCCCGTACCGCCTCGAAGACCCCTCCTCCTGGAAGCCAGGCACCGGCCAGGTCGTCCTCGTCCGCAACGAACGCTACTGGGGCGCTCAGGGCGCCTTCGACCGCATCATTTACAAGGAGATCAGCATCGACGTCGCCCGCCAGACCGCCTTCCGCAACGGCGAGATCGACGTCCTCGAGGCCCGCCCCGAACAGTTTCATACCATGATCAAAGACGTGAAGCTCATGACGCACGCGCAGGCCCACCACATCCTCTCTCTTAACGGCGGCTACCGCTTCACTGCCTGGCAGGAGAAAAAGAACGACAAGCCCACCCCTTTCGCCGACAAACGCGTCCGTCGCGCCATGGCCATGCTCGTCAACCTCCAACGCCTCCGCGACGAACTCACCTTCGGCTACTCCACCCTCGCCACCGGCCCCTTCAGCCCCGTCAGCAAAAAACAGTTCGACCCCTCCATCAAGCTCATCCCCTACGACGTCGATGGCGCTAAGAAACTTCTCGCCGAAGCCGGCTTCAAAGCCGGCGGCGACGGCGTCCTCCGCGGCCCCGACGGCAACCCCTTCCGCTTCAAGCTCACCTACCCCACCGGTAACGTCGCCTACGAGAAGTGCGTCCTCTCCATGAAAGACGCCTACGCCTCCGCCGGCATCCTCCTCGACCCCGATCCCCTCGAATGGGCCGTCTTCACCCAGAAGCTCAACACCAAGGATTTCGACGCCATCATGCTCGGCTGGGGCGGCGGCAGCCCCGAGTCCGACATCTACCAGATGTTCGACTCCAGCCAGAGCGTCTCCGACGGCGACAACTTCATGTGGTACTCCAACTCGCGCGTCGACGAGCTGATCCGCAAGGCCCGCACCACCGTCGACCCCGCCAGGCGCCTCCCCCTCTGGCAGGAGGTTCAGCGCCTGCTCTATGAGGACCAACCCTACATGTTCATGTGGTTCACCGAAGAGATGTTCCTCCTCGACAAGCGCATCCAGAACGTCCACGCCGGCCCCCTCGGCCTTCCCTCCGCCGACCGCCTCGAGTGGTTCGTCCCCCGCAACTCACAAAAATGGACCAAGTAAACCATCTCCCCCATTCAAGTCCCCTCCGATCCCCTCTCCCGGTACTCCGGGGGAGGGTCAGGGTGGGGGCTCTCGTCCCTCGCGCAATCACCATCCAGAACTTCCTAGCCCCTATAGGATGCTCAGGGCCTGCTTCCCGGAGAACCCTGCCGTCGCCGTAACCGCGAGACACCGCGGGGCGAACGCCCCGTTAGCCGCGAATGCCACACCCCCCATGCTCACCTACGTCATCCGACGAATCCTGCTCATGATCCCCACCCTCCTCGGGATCACCCTGCTGGTTTTCCTCGTCATGGCCTCCTCCCCCGGTGGCGTCACCGGCTCGCTCCTCAGCGCCCAGGGAAACATGCGCCCCGAGCAGAAGCGCGCCATGATCGACTACCTCAACAAACGCTACGGACTCAATAAGCCCGTCCTCGTCCAGTACGGCCGCTGGCTCAACCGCGTCTCCCCCCTCGGCTTCGGCGCCTACTCCGACGATGACCCCGCCGTCCTCGCCCCCAAGTCTTCCCCCAAACCCACCGTCGAGGCCGGCGACATCGACTTCCATCGCCCCGCCTTCAAGTGGCCCGACCTCGGCAACAGTTTCCTCCGCAACCGCCCCGTCTGGGACATCGTCAAGGAAGCCCTCCCCATCACCCTCCTGCTCAACCTCACTACCATCCCCTTCGCCTACGCCATCGCCATAACCACCGGCATCTACGCCGCCCGCGCCCGCGGCCGCTTCGTCGACGTCGCCAGCGGAACCCTCTTCCTCGCCCTCTGGTCCATCCCCGTCATTTGGATGGGCGTCATGGCCCTCGGCTTCCTCGCCAGCCGCTCTTACTTCCCCACCAGCGGCCTCCACGATATCACCGCCGCGACCATGCCCTTCCTTCCACACCTCGTTAACGGCGCCTTCCAGCGCGGCTGGCTCCTCGACTACCTCTGGCACCTCGCCCTCCCCATCGCCTGCCTCACCTACGGCGAGTTCGCCTTCATGTCCAAACTCATGCGCGGCGCCGTCCTCGAAAATCTCGCCGCCGATTACGCCCGTACCGCCCGCGCCAAAGGACTCAGCGAAAACACCGTCCTCTTTCGCCACGTTGTCCGCAACAGCGTCCTTCCCCTCATCACCGTCGCCGCCGCCAC